>JBMOGP010000265.1:0-4493 GCA_049318285.1 Hyphomonadaceae bacterium | reverse complement strand
CGACCAAGTTCGCGCGCCGCTTCTGGTCGGATGCCACGCCGCTCGAAGTCGGCATACCGGCTGCCATGCGCTCCTATCGCGCCGAACCTGCGCCATCACCGACAACGGGCAGGGGACAAGCCCCCGCCACAGCCGTATCGTAACACCGAGCGGTTCCTCCCCGGCCGGCAGGCCGATAGGCTCCGCCTGCCGGATCGCGGAGAGCTTCAATGGCGTTGTTCAATTTCGATTCCAAGGACAAGCCGCTGGCGTCGCGCAAGACATTCGCGGGCCGCCTCCTTGGCAACATCACTGTCGCGCTGGCGCTTGTGGCCGTAGCCCTCGGCATCGGCATGTGGGGGTATCAGGCAACCGAAGGCATGCCTCCGATCGACGCCTTCCTGAATTCCGCGATGCTTCTTGGCGGCATGGGCCCCGTCGACCCGCCCTTGCACACCGAAGCGGGCAAGATATTCGCCGGCATCTACGCCCTCGCCTGCGGCCTGATCCTTGTGCTGGTCTCGGGCATCGTGCTCGCCCCGGTCTTTCACCGCGTCCTGCACGCCCTGCATGTCGATGATGACGATCGGGGCTAGCTGTCGCTATCCGCATCCAGCGTATCGAGCCAGCCCTTGGCCTCGTCAGAACCCTTGTCGGCTGCGCGCCGATACCATTCGCGCGCCTTTGCCTTGTCGGCCATGTAAGCATCCTGCGCATACATCCCCGCCACCGCGAGTATGGCCTCGAGATTGCCGGCCGCCGCCGCCTTCTCCATCAGCTTGAGTCCCGACGACGGCTGCAGCTTGTATCCGTCCTTGCCAAACGCCATGCGCTGGCCGACCCACAGCTGCGCCTCGGGCAAGCCGGCTTCGGAGGCCGACTCCATGTCCTCGAAACCGCCCTGCTGCAACATGTAGTCCTCGGACGCGAGCCGCCGCACCGCCCGATCATACTGGGCGTGGACGTTACCCGTGTCAGCAAGCTCCTCGAGCCTGATCATATCGCCCGCCACCCTGGCCTCATCGAAGGCCGGTTTCTGTGCCGCGAGTTCGTCGACGAGCTTCTTCAGCTTTTCCATCTCCGCGGCGACCTTCGGATCGACCGGCGCCGCCCCAGGCGGGTTTACGGTCGCATCCCCATTGCCGGTCACCACGGATTCGCTGCCGCAGGCCGCCAGCGCGAGACAGGCAATCGGAAGTAGGTGGATCAGGCGAGCCATGGCTGGGAGAGCTTTCGCTGTTCCTCGAAGCGAGAAATGTCGCCTGCATGCTGCAGCGTCTCGCCGATCTCGTCGAGCCCCGCGAGCAGGCTGGCCTTGCGGCCCTGGTCGATGTCGAAACGATGTACCTTGCCGTCCGGGGCCGCGACTGTCTGGGCAGAAAGGTCGATGCTGAACATGTGGTTCGGCCCGCCCGCCTGCTCCATCAGGCTGTCCACCACCTCACGTGGCAGCACGATCGGCAGCAATCCGTTCTTGAAACAGTTGTTGTAGAAAATGTCGGCGAAGCTCGGCGCAATCACCACGCTCAGCCCGCGGTCTAGCAAGGCCCACGGCGCATGCTCGCGCGAGGAGCCGCAGCCGAAGTTTTCCTTGGCGATCAGGATCGCCGCCTTTGCGTAGGCCGGCTTGTTCAGCACGAAATCGGGATTGGGCGAGCCGTCGGCCCTGGTCTTGAAATCATAGAACAATCCCTTCGCCAGCCCCTCGCGCGAAACAGTCTTCAGAAACTGCTTCGGGATGATCTGGTCGGTGTCGATGTTCGCGATCGGCAGGGGCGCCGCGGTTCCCGTGAGTTGCGTGAAGGCTTTCATGGCGTGAGGTATCGCATGGGCGGACGGCACGTGGGAAGGGATGTCACCCCGCCTGCGCAATCACCAGCGTCGGTATCCCCAGCGTGCCGTCCCGCACGCTGAACACCCGCGTTCCAGCCCTGCGCCCTGCCCGGATCGGTGTCACGCCGAGGCCTTCCTTCACAAGCCGGGCGTGTGCCGCTTCGAGATCCGGGACTTTCCACGACAGCCCCCACAGCTTGTCCGGCTGGTGGCCGACACCGGTCGAGATCTTGTGCGCCAGCTCCACCGTCATCCCGCCAGTGCGGAAGAACATCAGCCGCACGTCCCAGTCCGGATTGGAGCGGTCGAGCGCCAGCCGCAGGCCTAGCCGCGCCCCATAGAGCGCAACCGCCCGATCCGGGTTGGCGGTGTTGATCACCACATGGTCGAGGCCCGAGACGATGTCCGGCTTCTGCGCCTTGTAGGCCAGCGGGTCCGGCGCCCTGCGTGTCAGGCAGAAGATGCGCACGCCATGCGTCGTGGAATCATCCAGCCGCATCCGCGACCAGTAGCGCGCGCGGCCTGAGCGCGGATCGACGCTCTCATTGGCGACGATCTCGTCAGGCCTCAGTCCGCGCCGGTCCAGCGCGGCGCGGTCACCTGCGAGGTCGTCGCTGTGAAACACCAGCGTCTTGAGGCCCACGCCGTCCTGCTCGAGCATCGCGTGAAGCCGTCGCGCCAGCGGCCCGCCCCCCGTCGGCGACATGATCTCCAGCGCCGTGTTCTCCAGCTGGAAGATCACCGTGGCCGATCCGCCCGGATCATCGGAGCGCCAGTCAGGCTCGCGACCCAGCAATGTCGAATAGGCAATCTCCCCATCGTCGATCGACGGGCAGACGATGAGGACGTGATCGAGACCGGTGATCATTCTTGCCTTGCACTTATGCGCGCCGGAACGACTCAAGCCTCTGCCGCTGCGCACCATCCTCCGCCGCAAAATTGGAAGGCGCAAGCCAGCCTGCAAGCGCCAGCGCGATGCGCGGCCAGTCTGCATCGGTTATCGCATACCAGGCGGTGTCGCGCGAGCGGCCCTTGGTGACCATGTCGTTCCGGAAGACACCTTCGAACACGAAGCCGAACCGCTCGGCGGCGCGCTTGGAAGCCAGATTGTCGCTGTTGCACTTCCACTCATAGCGCCGGTAGCCAAGATCAAAGGCGTGCGCGGCCATGAGATAAAGCGCCTCTGTCGCCTCGGGCGTCCGCTTCAGCTTCGGCCCGAACGCGACGCAGCCGATCTCGGCGCTGCCATGCGCCTCGCGGATGCGCATGTAGGCGCACATGCCGAGCACATCGCCGGTCCCGCCCGCACGAATGACCATCGTCCGCCAGCCCTCCTGCACTTGCTGGGCCGCAAGAAAGCCGAGAAGATGGTCGCGCGCCGCAAAAGGGCCAACCGGCATCCATTCCCAGATGCCGGCATTCGCATCGCCCCCGACAGCTGAAAACAGCCCATCGCCATGCAGAGCCGCATCCAGCGGCTCAAGCCGCACCAACTGCCCAGCCAGGGGTACAAGCCCCACCATCGGCCGCCTGGTCCAGGTTGCAAGATCACGCATGCCGCGGGAGTAAGCCCGGCCGCAGCCTCGGGCAAGATTGCCTCGCGCGCCGCCTCTGTTAAGACGCCCGCCAGCGGCCCCCGCGCGAGGACGATGCCATGACCACCAACACCCAGACCCTCCTCCTTCTTCCCGGCGATGGCATCGGCCCGGAGGTCACCGAGGAAGCTCGCCGCGTCGCCGCGCATGTCGCACCCGACCTGCAGATCGAATCCGCCTTCTTTGGCGGCGTCTCCTACGACCAGTTCGGCACGCCGCTCACCGAAGAGGTCATGAACAGCGCGCGCAGGGCCGACGCGATCCTGATGGGCGCCGTCGGCGGACCGCAATGGGACAGCGTCCCGCGCGACAGGCGCCCGGAGGCCGCCCTGCTGGCGATGCGCAAGAATCTGGATGTCTACGCAAACCTGCGCCCTGCCTTCTGCTTCCCCGCCCTCGCCGGCGCGTCCGCCCTCAAGCGTGAACTCGTCGAAGGCCTCGACATCATGATCGTGCGCGAGCTGACCTCGGGCGTATATTTCGGCCAGCCCAAGACCATCGAGACGCTGCCAAATGGCGAGCGTCGCGGTATCGATACGCAGAGCTACACATCCAGCGAGATTCGCCGCGTTGCCGCCCGCGCCTTCGAGCTCGCGCGCGGACGCACCCGCACGAGCAGATTTGCCGGCGTGCTGTCCTGCGAAAAATCCAACGTGATGGAGTCTGGACTGCTCTGGCGCGAGGAAGTCACGAAACTCCACGCCGAGCAGTACAGCGACGTGAAGCTCGACCACATGCTGGCCGACGCCGCCGCCATGCACCTTGTGAAAGCACCCAAGGACATCAACGTCCTGCTCGCCGACAACCTGTTCGGCGACATCCTGTCCGATGAAGCCTCAATGCTTACCGGCTCGATCGGCATGCTGCCCTCCGCCGCCCTTGGTGATCCGGGCACGCCCGGCCTTTACGAGCCCGTGCATGGCTCAGCGCCTGACATCGCCGGCAAGAACATCGCCAACCCGATCGCAGCCATCCTGTCGCTCGAAATGGCCATGCGCTGGAGCCTCGGGCGCGCAGACGTCGCCGACCGAATCTTCGCCGCCGTCGGCAAGGCCCTCGATGGCGGCGCCCGCACTGCCGACCTCG
>JBMOGP010000264.1:0-4501 GCA_049318285.1 Hyphomonadaceae bacterium | reverse complement strand
GCGGCACCGTCACATATGCAGCAGAATTGTCAACGAATGAGACCGTCTGGCCACATGTGAGAATGGCGTAGTCCCGGATCGGCGGTCCGCAAATCTGCTGGGGTGGCCATATCTTTCACGCAGCTGATTGGCTTGCTTAACGAGCACCTGTTTGCTGATGAGGAGCTGTCAGGCTAACGCTACCTTGTCGATACCTCGCATAGCCTCGTCCACCCGCCGCAACGGAAGACACAGATATGTCCGTGCCCAGAGTTCGAAGCTTTGATCGTTCCCCCGAAGGATCCGTCATGACACCTACGGGCGCGTGCGCCCATAGGCTGTTGGTGGATCATTCTGAGCGGCTCACCCGAGAATTCTACGCGCCATCTCCGGGGGTCTGGTGTCTGGTCGGCAACGGCTTGTCGAACCAAACCTTCATCGAAGGGCCAGAAGGTGTCATCGCGATTGATACGGGCGAGTCGGTTGAGGAGATGCAAGCGGCTCTCAAACAACTCGCCACTGTCTGCGACAAGCCGGTCGTAGCGGTGATGTACACTCATTTCCACTATGTCGGAGGAACGCGGGCGGTTCTTGAAGTATTTGGCGCCGACATTCCCATCTATGCTCATGATCGGGTCGTAGCGAACCTTCGGCGTACTTCGGACGATATTGCGCCGATGTATGGACGCGGCCTCGTCGAACAGTTTGGTCTCGCGCTCCCCGCGACGGGACTGGACTCGATGCCCAATGTCGGGCTCGGACTGACTTTCCGCCTTGCAGAACATGCGCCACACACGCCAGGGTTTGTACCTCCAACGATCACCACGGATCGGCCAACGGCATGGAGGATCGCAGGCCTTGATGTCCAGGTCACGCCTGCACCATCCGATGCCGACGACTCCGTGACGATCTGGTTTCCCAGCCTCAAGACTGCAGTTCAAAACCTCGTTTGGCCCACGCTCTTCAACATCTTTCCTATCCGCGGCGAAGAATACCGTGATCCCCGCGTCTTGCTGGAAGGTCTCGATGATCTTCTCGCCTTGGAAGCTCAACACGTCCTTGGTACGCATGGGCCGCCAATTTCCGGCGCCGCCGAGATCGGAACGCGCGTGCGCGCGTATCGCGACGCGATCCAGTTTCTTTGGGATCAGACTGTCCGCGGCATGAACAAGGGCTGGACGACGGACGAGCTCGCCGCCCGCGTACGCTTACCTCAAACCTGCGATGCGGACTACATCACGGCTGAACGCTATGGAGTGGCGGAGCATCATGTTCGTCAAATCCACAACGGCATCAAAGGCTGGTTCGACGGTGATCCAGCCAAGCTTTTTCCACTTGAGCCGGCCGAGCGCGCATCGCGACTCATCGAAGGGTTTGGCGGGCGTTCCGTGGTCCGCGCGCAAGCTGCGGCGGCCATGCAGAAGGACGATCTGCGCTGGGCAATCGAACTCGCCTCTTGGCTGGTAGCCGCGTCGGTGAGCGAAGGCGACGACCTGCAGCCCGATCGGAATCTCCTTGCTGGTGCCTTGCGCCTCTTGGGCCAGCGCACACCGGCAGCAAACATCCGCAGCTGGGTCCTCACCAGGGCGCGCGATCTCGAAGGCGTAGGGCCTCTCGACCGCTACCGCAAACATCGGTTCCGGCGCGATTCCATCCTCGCAGATCCGGCCGGGTCTGTCGCGATACTCCGCGTCTTGCTTGATCCCCATCGCGCCGACGGCCTTGACGTCCATGTCCGCTTTGAT
The DNA here is from genome assembly GCA_049318285.1 of Hyphomonadaceae bacterium. Classification (GTDB taxonomy): domain Bacteria; phylum Pseudomonadota; class Alphaproteobacteria; order Caulobacterales; family Hyphomonadaceae; genus UBA7672. Next base: position 2,777 of record JBMOGP010000264.1, on the reverse strand, counting down.
TTCGGGAACAACCGAGAGCGTGGCCTCCATGTCCGCAATCAGGTAGCGGTTCCGACGGATGGCGCGTCGTCGTCGATATCGCTGCGTGTCGACGCCGAGCTATGGGCAGCGTTCCTCACCGGGAAAATGTCGCTCACCAGTCTCGTGGCCGACAAGGATGCAGCCGTCGTCGGGAACCGAGAAGATCTGATAGCAATGTTGGCTTGTTTCGACATCTCCGCGCCGCGGTAAGCGGCTAACGAAACTGGCGGAAGCAATCGCGGATCTCCCTGACGAACCCCTCGGGCTGCTCCCAGGCCGCGAAGTGCCCGCCTCGCTCCGCTTCCCTCCAGTGGATGATGTTACTCATGACGCGCTCGGCCCAACGACGCGAGGGGCGAAAAATCTCCCGGGGGTAGATCGTGACCCCGGTCGGGATATCGAGCTTTGTTGTCTTGAAGCTGTCAAAACTCTCCCAATAAAGCCGCGCTGAGGACGCCGCTGTACCGGGAAGCCAGTAGAGCATTATGTTATCGAGCATCTCATCGAGGCTGAGCACGTCTTCGGGCTGGCCGCGATGATCGGTCCAGGCCCACATCTTCTCATAGATCCAGGCGGCTTGACCGACCGGAGAGTCAGCAAGTCCATAGGCCAGCGTTTGCGGCCGCGTGGATTGAAGCGTCGAGTACCCCATGCCGCTGTCACGATGCTCGGCGAGCGCCGCAACCGCCGCCTGTTCGGCTTGTGTCATCTCCTCCAGCTGTTCCCCACGCGGGTAGACCAGCGGCATGTTGACGTGGATCGCAGCCAGGGTGCTCGGGCGAGCCGCGCCGAGGGCTGACGTTACCGCCGAACCCCAATCACCACCCTGGGCGACCCATCGGGAATAACCGAGCCGGGACATCAGTTCGATCCAGGCGCGGGCAATGCGCGCCACACCCCAGCCTGTTCCCACCGGTTTATCCGAGAAACCGAACCCGGGCAGAGATGGGGCGATGACGTCAAATGCGTCGCTTGCCGCCCCGCCATACGCGGGCGGATCTGTCAATGGCCCGATTACCTTCATGAATTCTGCAACGGAGCCGGGCCAGCCGTGTGTAATCAGAAGTGGCAGCGCCTTAGGATGTGGTGAGCGTACGTGAAGGTAGTGGATGTTCAGGCCATCGATTTCAGTTTTGTACTGACCCAGCGCATTCAGCCTTGCCTCGAACCGCCGCCAGTCATACCCGCTATGCCAATGGGCGCAGAGAGCCTGCACATTCGCCAAGGGCGCTCCCTGCGACCAGTCCCCGACAGTCTCGCGGTCTGGCCAGCGCGTGCGCTCGATACGAAGCTTCAAATCATTCAAAGCTTCTTCTTCAATCGCGACACGAAATGCCTTGATCGTGCTGGTCATACGCGCCTCGTCAAATGCTGCCTCGCAGAGGATAGACACAATCAGCGCCTTGAAACCAACGCCCACGCGTCCTTGTGAAGCCCGAGGGTGCAAGTGGGGTGCTGTAAGGCTAACGCAAACAGGTCTCCTGTAAGGCGGTGATCGTGGCTTCCAGGAGATGCCGATAACTCGAATTTCCCGCGAATGTCATGGGCTCCCGGCGTCGGTCATCCATTACGCAATGTGGCTGCGCTTCTGCTTGACACTCAGCTTGCGCGATGCCGAAGAGATTATGGCGCACCGCGGCGTCGATGTGAGCGACGAGACGATGCGTGCCTGGACCGTGAAGTTCGGTCCGAAGAGCGCGGCCAATCTTCGCCATCGTAAACTGCCGCCATCGCCGCGCTGGCGCCTGGGCGAGATGGTCGTTGGGAATGCGCGCGAACGCGTGTTCCTGAGGCGTGCAGTTGATGATGAGGGCGAGGGTCTCGACATCTTCGTTCAGAAGCGCCGCGACACACGAGCAGCGCTGAAGCTGCTGCTCTGCAGCCAGCCAGTCGGGTCGGAGAGCATCGGAACGCTCGTGCTTGCATCGTGCAGCTCGGCGCTTTGGGCGATCGGCGCAGAAGAAATCCATCGGTCTGGTCGTGTGCGCGAGAAAAAGGGGCTGAGAACTCGCAGCTGCCAATCCGAAGGCGCGAGCGGGAGACGCTCGGGTTCGAATCACGAACCTCAGCGCAGCGATTTCTGACATCGCATGCTGCTATCTGCAACGCGTTCGATTTGCCGCGACATCTGATCAGCCGAACGACGCTAAGGATCTTGCTTGCGCGGATGGACCCAGTCTGGGCAAGCGCAGTCGCTTGAGAGTAATCTTACGGACTGCATGGAATTCCAGCTGTGACAGTGATCCTGACAGAACCGGCGTCATGCAGAGATTGCCTGCTATGCCGCGCAACAATGGCTTGCCTTTACCTACGGGCATGACTTGCGCGGCGCCCTGCATCCGCGCAACCTTGCCATCGCTAAAGTTCAGGCGGTCGGACATAATGCAATTGATCAGCGAGACAGCCGTGGAGGGGCGGCCCGGGCCGGTCTTTCCGGTGGCGTACCCGCGCACCGAAGGCCTGCAGCTTCACGACGGAAAGATCTTTACTCAAGGCCAGCCGTTCGACACTTTCGCCCGGCTTCGCGAAGCCTCACCGGTGTGCTGGCACCCCGAGCCAGGCGACTTGCCGGGTTTCTGGGTCGTTACCCGTCATGCCGATGTCATGCGTGTGAATGGCGATCCTGCAACGTTTTCTTCCCAGCGTGGCGGCATCCTGATGATGACGCCGAAGCCGGGCATGGGGCACGTTCTGCTGCAGCGCGCCTCGCTCGACACCATGATCAATCTCGACGCGCCGCAGCACCTGCAGCTGCG
>JBMOGP010000263.1:0-4517 GCA_049318285.1 Hyphomonadaceae bacterium | reverse complement strand
CCGCCTCCCGCGGCTTCATCGACGACGTGATCATGCCGCACAATACGCGCAAGCGCATTATCCGGGCGCTCCGCACCTTGAAAACGAAGCAACTGTCAAACCCGGCGAAGAAGCATGACAACCTGCCGCTCTAGCCGGCAAGCCCTCTGTCGACAGCTCAAGAGAGCGACATCGCGCTTTGAAAGACGCGTTCTCGGTCAGCGGTGGCCTTCACGTGGCAGAGTCTTCTTTCTGCCCTGCGCGTTCATGAGCTCCTTGACCAGCGGATTGGGAAATCGGCGGGTTGGCGTAATTGCGTAGAATGTCTCCTTCAATCCGGGCAGGGGCCCGAACTCACGAAGGTCGCCCGCTGCAAGTTCGTCACGTACGACAATGGGGGGCGCGACCGCCATGCCGAGGCCTTCGCGTGCGAGCAGGCGTACCATTGCCATGTCGTCGACTTCGGCGGCGATCAATGGCGTGACGCCAAGGCGTTCAGCGAAGGCGTCAAACTCGCCGCGAATGTGGTTCTCGATTGTCGGCACAATGATTGGCGCCGTTTCGAGAAGGTGCTTCACGCTGGTTCTTTTGCCGCGACCGAGCGGACGACCAACGAGACTGATCGGCTGGTCGGCCAGGATGTGCGGTGTCCAGGTGGTCGTTTCGTCGCGCGGTGGAAGGGTGTTGGTCAGCAGAACATCAATATGATGGGCCTCGAGCATGTGCAGCAGTTCACGCATTGAACCTGAGCGGATCACGATCCTCGCATCGGCCCGGCCCACGATCGGCTGCAGGAAGGTAACCTGAAAGTTTCGCGACAGGGTCGCCATCGCGCCAATCCGAACGGTTGTCCGCTTGGCTGTGTCGAGACCCCTGACGGCGCTCACCAGCTCATGCCCGGCATCGAAGATCGCTTCGGCGCGTTCAAGGACCAGGCGTCCAGCCTCGGTCAACACCAGTCCGCGACCCTGGCGGTCGAACAGAGCATGTCCAAGCTGCATTTCGAGCGCCTGCACCTGAACTGATACGGCTGAGGGCGAAACATTGAGCCGCTCGGCTGCCCTGGTGAGCGTGCCGGCCTGCGCAATCGCAAGAAAGTATCTGAGATGATGGTAGTTCAGGATCGACATGTCCGAGCTTATACAAAACAGAACGATATATTGCAATATTTGAACTGGATGCAATTCAGCGCGCTGCCTACGCCTCGCGTCGATCAAGTCATCGGAGCACCAGTTGTTGATCTTGCCATGCTCGCCTTGCCAGATGTGTCGTCAACGCAACTGGTCCTGGCATGTTTGATCTGTCCGCCGGTCTCGCGCTCCTGACATCGCCAGCAGTGCTGTTCTTCTTCGTCGGCGCAGCCGCCGCGTTCGCGGGATCTGATCTGACGATTCCCGAGCCGATCGCAAAGACCATCTCGCTCTATCTGATGCTCTGCATCGGCTTCAAGGGTGGCGTGGAGGCGGGGGCTGCCGGCCTCAGCAACGACTTCCTGATTGCGGGCGGCATCGGGCTTGCGCTCAGCGCGCTTATGCCGATCCCAGCCTTCCTGATCCTCAAGCTGATGCCGAGACTCGATCGGTCGACCGCATGCGCTTTGGCGGCGACCTATGGTTCGGTGTCAGTCGTTACCTTCGCCGCAGGCCAGCAGCATTTGGCCAGCCTCGGTCTTGCTCCGGACGGCTTCATGGCAGCGGTGCTCGCCTTGATGGAGGCGCCAGCGATCCTGACTGCGATCCTGCTACTCAACCGCTCTGGCGAGATAAAGTCGGGGCAAGGCGGACACGTGTTGAAAGACGCGTTTTTCGGAGCCGCTACCGTCATGCTGCTGGGCAGCTTTCTGGTGGGGGTATTGTCCGGGAAGCCTGGCATGGACAAGATCGAACTTTTCGTCGGCCCGCTCTTCCAGGGCGTCCTTTGCTTCTTCCTGCTCGACCTCGGGCTCGTCGCTGCCCGAAGGCTCATGGAGGGAGGGCGCAAGCTGACCGCGGGCGTGGTTGCTTTCGCCCTGGGCTTTCCCGTGCTGTCGGCCAGCTTGGCGCTTGGTGTGAGCTATCTCGCAGGGCTTGGGCCTGCCAATGCCGCGCTGCTCACCATTCTGGCCGGCTCCGCATCATACATCGCGGTGCCCGCGGCCATGCGGCTCGCCGTCCCCAACGCGGACCCCGGCGTATTCGTGACTGCGTCTCTGGCCATCACTTTCCCCTTCAACCTGACGATCGGCATCGCGCTCTACACGGCAGCAGCACAGTGGCTTTGGAGCTAGAGAAAAAACCGCACGCACCCTGGACTGATCCTGGACACCCATCGCTCGCTCAATCTCCCATAACTGCCAACTTCAAGGCGCCTTCATGAAAAGCCTTCTTCTCTTGAAAGCTTTGGCCGCGATCTCGAGCCTCGCTGCCGGCGCGGCTATGGCACAGCCCGCGAACCAGACAGCTAAAGTCTGCCCGGCGGTGACCAGCCGCGACATCGAAAGCCAATTCAGCCGCTTCTCTGCAGCATGGGCGACGCTTGGCCCAGACATTGTGACGGGCCTGTTCACCGCTGAACCGGTCCTGCTGGCGACGGTCTCGAACACGCCCCGCACGACACCCGCAAGCGTTCGCGAATACTTCGTGAGCTTCCTGAAGAACAAGCCCGTCGGCAAGATCGACAGCAGCACAATCGAGATCGATTGCAACACAGCGTCTCGGGTGGGCACCTGGACCGTAACGTTGACAGATCCGGCCACTGGAAAGGCGCGTGACGTTCGGGCGCGCTACTCGTTCATCTACCGGTTCGAGGGGAATGACTGGAAAATCGACCACTTGCATTCCTCGGCCATGCCGGAACCCACGTAGGCTGACCAATAGCAAGGGCGAGCCTTCGGAGTTGCCCATGCGCGTGAGCGCGAATGGGCCTGATCGGAGGGCGCCCAGGCAGATCGTGGGGCAGGATGACTGCTCAGCGATCGCCTGGAGCCCGCAAGCGGGGGGATATTCCTTCAATGTTCGAAGGCTATCGTGGTGTGAATGCAGCTCTTGCAACCATGCATGGCAAGGAGACCGTGATCGCGCCAGCGATGCTGGCGCATCTTGGACTGAACGTCATGACGCCAGCAGTCATCGATACCGATGCGTTGGGAACATTCACAGGCGAAATCTTACGGGTCGGAACGATGCGGGACGTCGCAATCCGAAAGGCTCGGATCGGAATGGATGCGAGCGGTCTTCGTCTCGGAATCGCCAGCGAAGGATCATTCGGTACGCATCCGCACATCCCGTTCTTCCGTGCCGGGCTGGAGTTGATGGTGTTCGTCGACGACGAGCGCGATCTGATCATCACGGAGGCCCTGATCGCAGAGGAGATCAATCACGATGAAGCGGTGGTCGTGAGCGCCTCTGAGCTGGAGCCATTCTTGCCGCGCGTCAGATTTCCGAACCATGCTCTCGTGGTGGCGCCAAACCGGACGGCGAGCCCGTGGTGGAAGCTTCACCCGGAGCGTGCACGGTCCCACAAAGGCATCGTTTCATACGGCGAGCTTGTCGACGCAGTGGATCGCGCCTGCCGCATATCAGAGGATGGGCGCGCTCGGGTCACGACCGACCTGCGCGCTCACATGAATCCAACGCGCATGCGGGCGATCGCCCGTCTGGCATCGTTGCTGGCGGTCAGGGTCGCGACTGAATGCCCGCAGTGCCATGCCCCAGGCTTTGGAAGAGTGAGGCCTGCTCCAGGGTTGCCTTGCAGAGATTGTGGTGAAGAAAGCACCATTCCACGTGGCGATGTACTGACGTGCGTCGCGTGTGAGCATGAGCGCGAAGAGCGACGACTGCCGATCAGCGAGTCCGCCGAACCCGGTGAATGCCCTCGCTGTAACCCCTAGGACAGTGAAGAAGGCCGGTCACGGTGCTCTCTTGCCCGCCTCGTTCGATTTGAAAACAACCTCCTCCGATTTCATCGGAATAAAGAGCCCGTCGCGTTGCGCCAGGTCGTACGCCACGCCATCGACTTCGATCGTGCCCAGCCTGTCCCAGCCTTAACATCCGCCACGATCCGCGCATCGATCGGATCGCGTATCTCCGGCCGTGCGCCACATGTCGCGAGCACCTCTGCCATGTGCGCGCGCAGATCTCTCGTGCGATTGACACAGGCATAAGCTGGCAGCGTCAGCACCGGCGCTATATCGCCGAAACGCTCCATCATTTCCATTGCTGACCCGTCCGCCTTCAGCGCCATGTTGTCGGCGATGTCGAGGTCCAGCCCGCTGATCAGCCAACCGTCGCTCAGGATCTTCCGCGCACGGGCGGACCCCGTGTGGGCGAGGGCGGTCACTTAAGCGAAATTCTGCGTATTGACTGAGACATTGATTTACCGAGTTGAGCCGTCAGTCCCGTCGCGCGCGTGATCAATATTGGGAACGAGAAGGCTGATGGCGAGAAGACCACATGCATAGGCAGCGCCGCACATAAGGAGCATCGGCAGGTATGATCCTGTCCCGTGCAGGACGAAGCCGGTCAGCTCCAGCATGCCAAGGCCGCTGAGATTGCCGAATG
>JBMOGP010000262.1:0-4520 GCA_049318285.1 Hyphomonadaceae bacterium | reverse complement strand
ACAGCCAGCATCTGGGAAATAGCGATAAAGCATGCCCTGGGCCGCGCTGATTTCCAGGTCGCTCCTGACGCAATTCTGCATGCTGCACTGGAAAGCGGGTTTGCGGAATTGCCCGTCCGATCGGCTGCTGCGCTGAGGGTCGCCCAGCTTGCCCCCCTTCATCGCGATCCGTTTGACCGGCTGCTCATAGCCCAGGCCATGACCGAGCCCGCCATTTTCTATACCGCAGATGAGACGCTTCAGGCATACTCGGAGCTGGTCGTTCGCGTCTGACAGGCGCCAACAGATCCCTGGCGCCACCAGATCTCCGGGGCCTGTGACGACGACCCGGGTGACAGCGGCAACCGGCAGCGTGCCGGCCCCGATACGCCTATCGGCACTGGCTCGCATTCTGGATAGAGTTGCGGATACCGGATTGAGGCAAGCCCCCGCCCCAACGCCGTCAGGCAACCCGCCTGCCCTTCGAGCCGCCATGCGCAAGCCAATGCTGATCGGCGCCCCGCAGGCCATCCTCGCGTTGAATGGATGGCGTCCATCCCCTGATCACGAAGACTGTCTGCGGACATGAGCATGGGCAGCGTACCGTGGGGCTTGGCAAGGTCCCGGGCAAGGGCGAGATGGTGCTTGAGGCCGCAATCAACAGCGCCGCTGATCGCCTCGTGACCCGCAACGTGGCAGACTTTGGTCCCGCGCGTCGCTTTGGGCTCACGATCGCCACGCCGCAGGCGTTTCTAAAGGAGATCGCCAGATGACGCGCGAGACTTACCCTCTCAAGCTTCCAGCTTCGATCAAGAGGGCCGCCGAAAGGCTGGCGAAGGAGGATGGCGTATCGTTGAACCAGTGGATTGCTGCAGCGGTGGCTGAGAAAGTCGGCGTGATGGAAACTGCGCGCGATTTCTTTTCTCGCGGCAGCCAGGGCGTTTCAGCTGAAGCGCTGAAGGCGGTTTTGAGCCGCGCGCCAGACGTCGCGCCCGACGCGCGAGATAGCCTCTAGATCAGGCGACTATCGATTACGGTGCGATCCACCTCAGTTGGCCGTCCAGGCGCGCCTGATAAAGGTACCTCACGGGCGGGCCTGCACGCCCGCAAGCGCACAGTCTGGAGCTGCTGCTTCGCATCCAGGCGTTATGGGATGCCAACGACATCCATCAGAAGGCCGACGCGTTCGACGTGAAACCCTGCAAGCCCGGAGCCATGTCGGGGCTTGTGCGCGACGCTTTTTCCGTTCGCCAAGTTGGCTCGCATCGGCCGTGTAATTTCGCGGGGCCGAAGCCAGAAAGGAGCCTTTCCCGTGCCAAAATGGACTCTGTTGGAAATTAAAAAACGCTCCGCGTCGCTGCGGTTTTGTACTATGCTGGCGTCTATGGCGATACTCGACACCTATGCAGCTTTGACGATCCAATATGGCCTCTCGGCCGAGGAGGCGCGGGGTCTGGCGTCCTTCGTTGAAGCGGCCGTTGAAGCCTCCGGCCCCAAGCTCAGCGAGATTGAGCGAGGGGCCAATGCGCACCGTCTCCGGCAGATCAACGCCAACCTGGCAATTGAAGGTCTCGCACTGTCGGCCGAGGAGCATCGTTTTTTCACCTTCGTCGATGATTTGAATCTGCCTGAAGCTCGCGCTGACGAATTGCTCGACCGCTATGCGCTCTCTCGCGCGCGCTCGATCCGACCAGCAACCCACGAGGCGGCATGAGCGGCGCTGACGATCGCGCTGCACATGCCGAGGCCGCACGCTTTCGCTACCCTGACAGCGAAGTCCTGATTAACCGCGCCGGCCTCACCGACCAGGCCCAGCTTGACGCATTCGAACTCGCCCAGGTGGCGCGAAAGCTGCGTACGCTGAAGCCTATCGATCCCACCAACTATACTGCGTTCAAGGCCGCGCATCTGCACTTGTTCGGCGACATCTTCGATTGGGCCGGCCAGGAGCGGACCTATACGACTGGCCGCGGCGCTGCGAGTTTTGCGCGCGCCGAGTTCATCACCGGTGAAATGGAAAAGCGGTTCGCCGCGATCAAAGCCGACGCCGGTTTGCTGCGGCCTGATGCCGACACCTTCGCAGCGCGCGCGGCCGAGCACATCGCAGAAGTGAACGCCATCCATCCCTTTCTCGAGGGCAATGGCCGATCGAAGCAGAACCTGAGGTGGTGAAGAAGGTCGTCGGGCGATGAAAAGGGCGTCGAGGAACGGGCAGACCTGGCCATCGACCAAGGCAGCTGCCGACAATGTCTGTTCTTGATGACCTGGCTTTGGACCTGGTACCCGCTTTCGTTGAAGCGTGAGCCGTGGTTCAAAATCGGGATGATACCCGAAGCAAGAAAAGCGCGGCTTAAGCCGAAGGAGCGGTCGGCGCTGGCGGCGCGGCTACGCTTGCCGACGACGGCTCAGCGGGACGTGAAGCGGGTACTAGTGCTGGCTCTCCGGCGTCGTCACCTTGAGCCCATCAAGATCGTCACGGATCTTGATCTGGCACGAGAGCCGCGAGGTCTCTTTCACATTCTCTGCGAAATCGAGCATGGACTGCTCCATCGCCGACGGCTTGCCGACCTTGTCGCCAAACGCCGGGTCGACATAGACATGGCAGGTCGCGCACGCACAGGCGCCGCCACAATCAGCGTCAATGCCCGGCACGTTGTGCTTGATGGCCGTCTCCATGACCGTCATGCCGGTCTTGCCTTCGACAGTCCGCTCGGTTCCGGACGCGTCCACATAGGTGATCTTCGGCATGGGCTTCCTTGACGTCGCTTACGGCCACTAACCCGACGCGCGCGCGCCGATGTCCTTCATGGAGATGGATTTATCCACTAGTTCGCCGGGCGCAACCTTCGCTTTCGCCGCAACCAGCTTCTTTCCGACAACAAACTCGGGAGGGGAATTGACCGCATCCACCGCAATCACCCGGCCTTCCTTAAGGTAAAACACCGCGAAAGCACGTGTTCCAGGGTCCCCGCGCACAACCGTCTCGTCCGCACCCGTCCACAGCCCCACCGTCTGAAGCTTGAGATCGAACTGGTCAGACCAGAACCAGGGAACCTCGATCGGCGGCGGAGGAAGACCCATTATGGCCGCAGCCGCAAGCTTCCCACCCTCGATCGCATTATGGACCGATTCCAGCCGCCCTTCGCGGCCGTAATGGACCAGCGGACGCCACGCCACGTCGCCCACAGCGAACACATCGGGATGGCTCGTCCGCATCGCCGCGTCCACGACGATGCCATTGCCGCACACCAGCCCCGCCTCACGGGCCAGCTCCAGGTTGGGCAGCACGCCAACACCCACCAGCACGAAATCGGCAGGCACAATCTCCCCGCCTGCCAGCCGGACACCCGAAACCGAACCGATCCCCTCAAACCCCTCAATCCGGACACCAAGGCGGACATCCGTCCCCGCCTCGCGATGGATGCGCGTGTAGAACGCACCGATCTCGGGCCCGGCAACACGCGACAACACCTGTGGCAGGGCCTCAAGCACCGTCACCTTCATGCCAAGCTGCGCGCCGACAGCTGCAGCCTCAAGCCCGATATAACCTGCGCCCACCACCACCAGCCGGGCGCCCGCCACCGCCGCCGTCCTGATCCGGTCGACATCCGCAAGCGTCCTCAGTTCGCTGACGCCCTGAAGGTCCGCACCCGGCAGCGCCAGCTTTCGCGGACGCGCACCGGTTGCGATGACAAGCCTGTCCCAGGCGAGTGTACGCCCACCTGCAAGCGTCACCTCATGATCGCCAAGACGGATCGCGCTCGCCGCATCGCCCGTTATGAGGTCGACATCATGCTCCGCGTAATAGTCGACGGGCTTCAGGAAAAGCCGCTCGGCCTCCAGCTCGCCCTTCAGATACGCCTTCGACAAAGGCGGCCGCTGATAGGGAGGCGCCGGCTCATCGCCAACCAGCGTGATCTCGCCGGCAAAGCCTCCAAGTCGCAACGAATAGGCCGCCTGCCCGCCCGCCTGGCCCGCGCCGATGATCACAACGCGCTGTGGGGCGCCTGACATGCCTTCGTCCCTCGACCTGATGCCGGGCCTCATAGCATGGTCGCTCCACGAAAACAGGCATGGTAGAGCGCCGGACATGCCGATCCGCACCCTTTCCCTCCAGCTCCCCGGCGAGGCCGACACCGCAGCCCTCGGCGAGCGGCTGGCCGCTCATGCCCGCCCGGGCGACGTCATCGCGCTCCACGGCGATCTCGGCGCCGGCAAGACCACGCTCGCGCGCGCGCTGATAAGGCGGCTTGCCGGCCCGGAAACCGAAACACCCAGCCCGACCTTCACCCTGGTCCAGACCTACCCGACGCCCAGCCTGGCGATCTGGCATTTCGACCTCTACCGGCTGAACGACCCGCGTGAGGCGCGCGAGCTCGGCATGGAGGAAGCTGTGGATGGGCTCTGCCTCATCGAATGGCCCGAAAGGCTGGGCCAGTATCTTCCATCCCTTCGGCTGGAAGTTCGGCTATCCTTCGCGGGCGAGGGGCGAATCGCCCGGCTTGCGGACCTTGATGACTGGAGCTCCCGGCTCGATGGCG
>JBMOGP010000261.1:0-4530 GCA_049318285.1 Hyphomonadaceae bacterium | reverse complement strand
TTCCGCAACCTGCGCCCGCCGCAACCGCATCAGGAGACGTATCCATGGCCCGCAAGAAGATCGCCCTTATCGGCGCCGGCATGATCGGCGGCACGCTGGCCCACGTCTGCTCGCGTGAAGAGCTTGGCGACATCGTGCTGGTCGACATGAAGGGCGGCATTGCGAAGGGCAAGGGGCTGGATATCGCCGAGGCCGCCGCGGTCTATGGCAAGGACGGCAGGCTTTCGGGCGGATCTCTGGAAGAGTATTCGGTGATCGCCGGCTCGGACGTGGTGATCGTGACCGCTGGCGTGCCCCGCAAGCCGGGCATGAGCCGCGACGATCTCATCGGCATCAATCTCGGCGTGATGAAATCGGTCGGCGCCGCGATCAGGCAGCACTGCCCGAACGCCTTCGTGATCTGCATCACCAACCCGCTCGACGCCATGGTATGGGCGCTGCAGAAATTCTCCGGCCTCCCGACCTCGCACGTTGTGGGCATGGCCGGCGTGCTCGACAGCGCCCGCTTCGCCTACTTCCTGTCGGAAAAGACCGGCATCTCGATCGAGGACGTGAAAGCCTGGACGCTGGGCGGTCATGGCGACGACATGGTGCCGATGGTGCGCCACTCCTCGATCGGCGGCGTGCCGCTGCCGGAGTGCGTCAGCCAGGGCTTCTTCACGCAGGAAGAACTCGATGCGATGGTCAAGCGCACGCGCGGTGGCGGCGGCGAGATCGTCGCCCTGCTCGAAACCGGATCGGCTTTCTACGCGCCGGCTGAATCCGCCGTCGCGATGGCGAAATCCTTCCTCAAGGACAAGAAGCGCGTACTTCCCGTCGCCGCCAACCTCACCGGCCAGTACGGCGTCTCCGACCTTTATGTCGGCGTCCCCTGCGTGATCGGTGCCGGCGGCGTCGAGCGCATCGTCGAGTTCGACCTCAATGGCGACGAGAAGGCGATGTTCGAGAAATCGGTCGGCGCCGTCCGCGGGCTTCTGGACGCATGCGTGAAGCTGGAACCGTCGCTGGCGTAGGCCAGTCGTACACAATTCAAATGCAAAACGCCTCCCTCGCGGGAGGCGTTTTTGTCCCAGTCGCCAGCTATGTCGCCAGCTATCTCACGCCCACCATCTCGATCTCGAAGAGCAGATCGGCTGCAGGTGGGATCGGTCCCCTCCCGGCTGGGCCATAGGCGAGCGCGTAGGGCAGATAGCAGAGGCGGCGGTCACCGGGCTTCATGAGCTGCAGCGCCTCGCTGAAGCCGTCGACGACTGCGCTGACGGGGAAGGTTGCGCTTTCATTGCGCTCGAAGGCGCTGTCGAAGGCCGGGCCTCCCGCATTGAGGCGGCCCTCGTAAAACACTTCTGCCTGCTCGGACGCCTTTGGCGCCACGCCTGTCTCGGGGCCTGAGGCGAGCACGACGCATTCAAGACCGGACCCCGTCTTCACGACTTCCGGAAGATCGCTCTTCCATGGGGCGTATTTCGACCAGGCGGCGGCATCGGCCGTTTTCACTCCGGCTGCTGGCGCGGGTGTGGCGGGCGCCTCGGCGGTTGGCGCTTCACCTGCAGGAGCGGCTGGGGTCGCGGGTCCACCGCAGGCTGCAAGAGCGAACACAGATCCGGCAAAAAAGAGAATTCGCATGATGACCTTACCCCGCTGCGCTGACGAGCATGATCTCGAACAGCAGATTCTCGCCCGGACCGATCAGCCCCGGATAGCCCCGGTCGCCATAGCCTAGCGTCGAGGGTATGTAGACCAGCCAGCGGTCGCCCGGTTTCATCGCCATCAGGGCCTCGGAGAAACCCGGCACGAGCTCGGCGACAGGATAGACGTCCGGCGCGCCGCGCTGGAAGGACGAGTCGAAAGCGCGGCCGCCGGAATTGAGGCGGCCTTCATACCAGATCTGCGCTGCCTGGTTGACCTTGGGCGAGACGCCGGTCGCCGGGCCGCTGGCGATGACGACGTATTCGAGGCCGCTGCCGGTCTTCTTCACTTCCGGAAGGTTTGTCTGCCAGGGCTGGTGCTTGAACCAGGCAGACCGCGTCGCCTTCATCTCCTGCGCCGTTCCCGGCGGCGCCCCTGCAGGCTGTGCGAAGGCCGTAACGCCGTACACAGCGCCGCCAGCCAGGGCCAGGACAGCCGCAAGGGCGATGACGCGACGCTTCATGAGGCTCTCCCGGATTTTTCCCGTTGACCGGTAACTAGGGCTTTCCTGAAGCGCCGTCGATGGCGCTTTGCTGTTGGCGAACGGCATGCGACACGACGCCCATGAGCTTGCGCGTTGCGACAATCGGCAGGAATGGGCAGGTCGCCCAGGCCCTCGCGTCCTGCGCTGCGAGCGAACCTGACCTCACCCTGATCCAGGCCTCCTCTGCCGACGCGGACCTGCGCGATCCCGACAGCCTCGCCCGGTTCATCGACGCGGTTGCTCCGCACATCGTGATCAATGCGGGCGCCTACAACAATCTCGACCGGGCCGAGACCGAGCGGGACGCAGCCTTTGCGATCAACGCCGAAGGGCCCCGCGCGCTCGCCCGGATCTGCGCTGCCCGCGAGATCGGCTTCGTGCACATGTCCACCGATTGTGTCTTCGATGGAACCAAGGACGGCGCCTACAACGAGATCGACACGCCCAATCCCCTGTCCGTCTACGGCCTCTCGAAACACGCAGGCGAGATCGCAGTGCTTGAGGACAATCCCGCAGCCCTGACCGTGCGGGTGTGCTGGGTGTTCTCGGAGTTTGGCGAGAATTTCGTGTCCCGGATGATCAGCCTCGCGCGCACGCGCCCGGACCTTCGCGTCGTCGATGACCAGTCTGGTCCGCCAACCTACGCGCCCGATATCGCAACAGGCCTGCTCGCCATCGCGCGGGGCAAGCATGCAGCGCCTGCCAGTCTGTGCGGCCTCCTGCATTTTGCAGCGCCCGGCCGCATCGACCGGGCCAGCATGGCGCGGGCGATCATGGACGAATCGCGTCGCCAGGGTGGACCGTTCACGAACATCTCGCCGGTCTCGACCGGGGCGTTCGGCGCTTCCGCGACACGCCCCGCCAATGCCTGCCTGTCATCCGACATCGCCACGCGCCAGCTGCGCCTTGCCTGGACGCCGTGGGAGGCGGCGCTTGAACAATCGGTCCGCGGCATCCTGGCGCGCGGATGAATGTTGTGTCAGCGGCGGTTTGATCCTTGAATGCGTCGCCTGTCGCTGGGGAACAGGCTGGCGGGGCGCCGCGCACAAGCGCCTTTTCCGATGAGCCGCCGCCTCCGGTCGGCTGCATGCAGATCAACGCCGTGTTCGCCGCCTGCAAGGTCGCCGAGGCCACCGCCGCTGCTCCTGGCGGAGCGGTGAAGGTGATCGATGCGAACGAAGCCATGATCCATGAAAGCGCAGCCGATGCACAGCGCGCCATGACCGGGACGGCCTGTGCTTACCCGGTTCAGCTGAAGAAGGCGTGGGTCGAGGACGGCGCAGCATCGGGGTGGCGGTTGATGCGCGACTTCCAGAAGGAAGCCGGCGGCCAGTCGTTCAGGACGGCGAATCTGGATACAAGGTGCGTCCGTCACGAGGCGCACTGGCATGTCGATCAAGCCCATCGCAGACACACCCAGCAACGTCACAACAAGCAATTTCGCACCCAGCAATTTCGCACATCGCCTCGACACCGTGATCGAGACGCCGCGTCTGGTTCTGAGGACGCCCAGCCTCGCCGAGTTCGAACCCTGGTGCGCCTACATGGCGGACGAGGAAGCAGCCCGCTTCATCGGCAAGGCACAGCCGCCCGCCGCCGTCTGGCGCGGCATCTGCACGATGATCGGTTCGTGGCAGGCCGTGGGCTTCGCCATGTTCTCCGTCTTCGAGAAGGACACTGGCCGGTGGGTGGGTCGCATTGGCCCGTGGTCGCCGCATGGCTGGCCTGGCCTCGAGGTGGGCTGGGGCGTGATCCGCGACGTGTGGGGGAAGGGTTACGCCCTTGAAGGCGCGATCGCCGCGATGGACTTCGCCGTCGATGTCCTTGGCTGGCAGGACATCATCCACGCCATCCATCCCGAGAACATCAACTCGCAGAAGCTGGCGATGCGGCTGGGTTCTGTGGATCGCGGACCGGGCAAGATGCCGCCGCCTTTCGAGAACGAACCGACCAATCTCTGGGGCCAGACGGCCGGCGAATGGCGCGCGCGCCGTTCCGGCATGTGGGAGCGCGTTATCCGCTGACGTTGACGCTGCTTGCGCCATCGCGCCGGTAGGGATGGATGAAGCCTTCGGGCTCGCAGGCGCGCCCGCCCCGGTCGCCGCCCGGAATGTGCCAGATGAACGATTTGCTGGCCGCGCACGGCGGGGGCGCCCCGCAACAAGCCGCCTCATGGACTTCATGGCGCGATTCTGGTCTATGCCCGAGCCTTACCCGAGGTCCGGGGGCCCTGCTCCCGAAGCCACGGAAATCACAGGCCAGAGCCAACGGCCAGGGAATCGAAATGACCGGCAGGATCGTTACCGTTTTCGGTGGTTCAGGCTTTCTCGGACGCCATGTCGTGCGTGCGCTGTGCCGGC
>JBMOGP010000260.1:0-4532 GCA_049318285.1 Hyphomonadaceae bacterium | reverse complement strand
TGAGCCAGCTCGATTTCACCGAGTTCGCCAGTGTCGTCTCGCTTTTCGACGGGACGGTGGATCTCGGAAACCCCAACCTTGAGCCCGAGCGCACTTGGCGATCGACGCTGGAGTGGGAGCATCGCTTCGGCGCCAAGGGCGTGTTGACGCTGTCTGCGTTCCATGACGCAGTGGAGGCGGTGCAGGATCAGATACCGATCGCCGGGCTGTTCGATGCACCGGGCAATCTGGGAGATGGCCGGCGCACCGGGATCAAGCTGGATGCCACGGCGCCGCTGGACGTCGTTGGCCTGGCCGGCGGTGAACTTCGGCTCAAGGGTATGGCACAGGAGAGCAGCGTAACCGATCCGGTCACTGGCGTTTCGCGGAGATTCTCGGACGAGCCCGACTGGAGCTATTCGGTCGATGTCCGGCAGGCGCTGCCCGATGTGAAACTTGCCTGGGGCGCGCTGTATGAGCGCGCTGATGAGGTCGACCAGTACCGGCTGCGGGAGCTTCGCACGACGGGATGGGACGAGGCGAATTTCGATCTCTATGTCGAGACGACCGCAATCACCGGCCTGATCATGCGGTTCACTGTTGCAGACGTTTTGCTGCCGCAAGAGATTCGCGAACGTCAGTTCTTCACGCCAGACCGGGGCGCATCGGCCCTCCCCTCATCGATCGAGTCGCGCGCGGCGACAGGCGGTTTCGGTACACGGTCGTATGCGGTCCGCGTGTCTGGGCGGTTCTAGAAACTGGTACGGCCCGCATTGCTGGCGGGCCGTGTTTTCTCAAATCGCGTTGAGCGTTTGTCGCCTGGAACTGGAACAATGCCGAGATTCCGAACGCGTCGATCTCGCCAGCATCGGGCGCGTAGCGGGTTTATTCGAGACGGAGTTTGGTGAAGGGGATCTGGCTCAGCGCAATGCCATCGCCATAGACAAGGCCGGAGCCATCTTCCGACACAGAACCGAGCGCGCCGGCGCGGGCTTCGATGAAGAGATCGGCATATCCGACCCGGCCGAACAGGTCACCGACACGCGGGAGCGGCAGCCAGCCGACGGCGAATACGCCATACGCGCTGTCGAGGCCAACGCTGACTTCCAGGCCGAGCATGTCGAAATTGTCGTCCTGGATGCCGATGGCGAATTCGCCTTCGACACCGAAGAATGTCCTGGTCCTGAAGCCTGCGCGGCCGAGGATCGCGCCAAGGCTGACATCCTCGCCATCGACGTCCGCCATGAAGATGGTCGCTCCGCGCCGGCACAGACCTGCGCCGAGGCGGCAGCCGCAAGCAGCGCGACAGCGCCCAGACCACCCATCGCGGCAAGAAGAGCCTGTCGGCCGTCGCGGCAACGACAAGCTGGAATGGCGTGACATCGCTGACATGGGGCAGCATGGCGGCCTTTACAGGCCTCTCATGCTGACAGACCGCCAGCAGCAGGCCGGGGCAATGGCGTTTGAACCGCAGGCGCGGCTGGCCTACCTATGCGGTATGGAATCGGACGCCCCGGAAATCCCTGAAGACACGCCAGAGGACCTGCCTGACGAGGCGGGCGACGACACGGTCGACGATTCCGATGACGTGGCGAACGACCTTCCCGACGCGGTCGAGATGGAGACTGAGGAGATTTCCTCAGGGGTCGACCTTCATTCCGCAGACGGGGCGAAGAAGAAGCGGATAAGCGGGCCCGATATCATCCGCGACCAGGTGAGCCGCCTGCCGGGTAAGCCGGGCGTCTATCGGATGTTCGGCGAGACCGGCGAGCTGCTCTATGTCGGCAAGGCGCGGAACCTGAAGGCGCGGGTTTCGAACTACGCAAAGATCGGCGGGCAGACACAGCGTATCGCGCGGATGATCTCGCTGACGCGGACGATGGAGTTCGTTGTTACAGCAAGTGAAACCGAAGCGCTCCTGCTTGAAGCGAACCTGATCAAGAAGCTGAAGCCGCGCTTCAACATCATCCTGCGGGATGACAAGAGCTTTCCACACATTCTTATTCGCGAAGATCACGAAGCGCCGCAGGCGCTCAAACATCGCGGGGCAAAGCGGATCAAGGGGAAGTATTTTGGTCCGTTCGCTTCGGCGGGGGCCGTCGATCACACGCTGGACACCTTGCAGAAGGCATTCCTGCTGCGGACCTGCACGGACAATATCTACGCGACGCGCTCGCGGCCATGCATGCTGCACCAGATGGGGCGGTGTTCGGCGCCCTGCACGGGTTTGATCCCGCTGGACGAGTATCGCGAGCTTGTCAGGGAAGCTGAGCGTTTTCTCAATGGCGACGCGGAAACGCTGCAGGAGCAGCTGGTGGCGCAGATGGAGCGCGCGGCGCAGAACATGGACTATGAGCGCGCTGGTGCGTTGCGCGATCGCATTCGCGCGCTGTCGTCCGTGCGGCAGAGTCAGGGTGTCAATCCTGACGGGCTGGTGGAGGCGGATGTGTTTGCCATCCACTCCGAGGCGGGTGCGTCGGCTGTGCAGGCCTTCTTTTTCCGCGCGGGGCAGAACTGGGGCGCGACGGTCTGGTATCCCAGGCATGATCGCGATGACTCGCCCGAGCAGGTGCTGACAGCGTTCATCGCGCAATTCTATGACGACAAGCCTGTGCCAAAGCTGATCCTTCTCAATCGCGAGATCGAGGAGTGGGACCTGATGACCGATGCGCTGGAGATGAAGGCCGAGCACAAGGTAGAAATCCGTACGCCGCAGCGTGGGGAGAAGCGCGGGATCGTGGCGCAGGCGACGCTGAATGCGCGCGAGGCGCTGGGGCGGAAGCTGGCGGAGACGCAGAGCCAGCAGAAGATCTTCGCGGCAGTGCAGAAGGTGTTCGATCTGGCCGAGGCCCCGAAGCGCATCGAGGTCTACGACAACAGCCACATCATGGGCGCCAACATGGTGGGCGGCATGGTGGTGGCGGGGCCGGACGGGTTCGAGAAGAACGCGTATCGAAAGTTCAACATCCGCGACGTCGATCTCGTGCCGGGCGATGACTACGGCATGATGCGCGAGGTGATGCGGCGGCGGTTTGCGCGGCTGAAGAAGGAGTGGGAGGAGTTCAATAGTCCTCCGCCGGAGCAACCGGGGGAGTTGGATGGCCATCAGGGTCAGACAGAAGCGGCTCCTGTGACGGGTCGAGATGCTGAGACATCCGGCGCCTTCTCGCTCGCAAGTGCAAGCGATCTACATCCCCCGCCACTTCGCGCGGAGGGAGCACGCAGGCCGGACTCATGGCCGGATCTTGTGTTGATCGATGGCGGCCTTGGGCAGTTGTCGGCGGCGAGGGAAGCTGTCGAGGCTCTAGGCTTCAAGCCAGGCGAGCTAAATCTTGTCGCCATTGCGAAGGGACCAGATCGGAATGCGGGGCGCGAGCAGTTCTTCCGGCCGGGGCGCGCGCCGTTTCAGCTGCCGCCGAACGACCCTGCGCTGTACTATCTGCAGCGGCTGCGCGACGAGGCGCACCGGTGGGCGATCGGCGCGCATCGCGCCAAGCGCGCGGCGGCGATCAGCGGGCAGAATCCTCTCGACGAGATTGCAGGCGTCGGCGTGCGGCGCAAGAAGGCGCTGCTGAACCGGTTCGGCTCCGCCAAGGGCGTGAGCCGCGCGACGATGGCAGACCTGCAGACGGTTGAGGGCGTCAACGAAGCATTGGCGCGCCGGATCTACGATTTCTTCCATGGGGGATGAGCGGGAGGCCCGAAAGGCGGATGCGACGCGCGTCACGCTGGAGCCGCACAATCCGGATTGGGCGCGCATGGCGGAGGCAGAGGCGGGGCGGCTGAAGGCGGCGCTCGGTGAAGCTCTCGTGACCATGCACCATATGGGGTCGACGGCAATACCGGGGATTGCTGCGAAGCCTGTGGTGGACCTGATGCCGACGGTGACGAGCCTCGCGGCTCTGGAGGCGCGGCGCTCCAACGTTGAGGCGCTGGGATATCTCTGGCGCGGAGAGTTCGGAATTCCGGAGCGGCGCTATTGCGTGCTTGAGCGGGACGGCAAGCGCGTATTCCACACGCATTTCTTTGTCGACGGACACGCGAATGTCGCGCGGCAACTGCTGTTCCGCGACTACCTGCGCGCGCATCGCGAGGAAGCGGTGGCCTATGAAGCGATCAAGCGGGCGGCGGCCACGGCGCATCCGTGGGATTCGATGGCGTACAACGACTACAAATCAGCGTGGATACTGGCCTGCCAGGAACGGGCCGAGGCGTAGGCGGCTAGGCTGGCGACGTGGGCGCGGCCGCCACATTCACGGCGCATTCATGGGCGATCGGGCAACTCATCAG
Organism: Hyphomonadaceae bacterium; assembly: GCA_049318285.1. Lineage (GTDB taxonomy): Bacteria > Pseudomonadota > Alphaproteobacteria > Caulobacterales > Hyphomonadaceae > UBA7672. The sequence goes on along the minus strand of JBMOGP010000260.1, from coordinate 263 downwards.
CATCCGCTCCATGCTCCCGGGGGATCCATGCTTCGACCTGCGCTGCTTGCCCTTGCCACCATGATCGTGGGCGCAGCACCTGTCGCGGCCCAGACCGGGGCCAATGCGGCGGGGGCCAGCGGGCTTGCGCCGCGTCCTGTGGCGCCGAATTCCACAACGGCCGCTCCCGTGAAGCCGACCGTCAGCGGCCACCTGACCAGTCTCACACGCGGCTTCATGCAGGTGCAGACGCAGTATACAGGCAATGTGGTGTCGCAGACCCT
>JBMOGP010000259.1:0-4534 GCA_049318285.1 Hyphomonadaceae bacterium | reverse complement strand
GCGCCAGCAATATGGGTGCTTAGCGTATTGTTCTTTCTCCCGCGACTTTTGGAAGCCTGACCCAGCAGCGCTTGACTGCCAGGCTGGTTCGCCAGGCAGGCTTTTTGCGTCCGGCCAACCCTCCGGCTTCCGATGATGGCGTGTTGCGGCTGGAGGAGGAGGAGGAGGAGGAGGAGGATCCTTCACGCAAGTGGAGCGAGGAGGACCTGCGCGATATGGGCGTCGCGCTGGCGACGGCGCGGCGGCATTTTCAGCGCCGGTTCGCGCCTGCCGGCGCTCTGACCCTAGGCCGCTTCATGGTGTGAGCCTGCGGCGACGGGCAGGCTGAGGCGCACAGTTCTCAACGGAACCGTCGGGCATCTGGATTGGTGAGGGCTATCTCCGGTATGGAGAACACCCGAACGCTGCCGGTGGGGCGGTTGATCGCGTAAATCGTGCGGACGGCGCTTTTGTCCCACGCGAAGGCCTGACCTTCGACATCGATCTCGATGGTCGCCAGGTGAAGCAGGACAGGTCCCATCGAGGGTTTTGCGAGTACATACATTTCGGGCCGGTCGTGCCCGAGCAGGTAGAGATAGCCATCGGGTCCGATACCTCCGCCGGAAGCTGCGTGCGGGGCCATGCGCGCACGGACGCTCTCAGGCAGCAGCCAGCCGCCCGTGCGGCGCCAATCTGCGTCGAACGTGCTGATACCGGCGAAGGCTGAATTCTTGTAGGCCAGACCTCCCTCGCCATCGTAGTGGGCGAAGCCGGCGATCCACCCTGCCCCAAGGCGTTCGAAGAAGGTCAGCGAACCTTCCTCCATCAACCCCATGCTGTGAGATTCAAGGTGCATCATGGTGGCGCTGTCGATCACTTCCACGGAGCTCGCCATCGGCGTCTCCGGAAAGTTCGAGTTGGCGCACCACAGCTTCGCCGCATCGGCGATGCAGGAGTTGATGTGGCGGATCAGGCCGCCGCGCGGGCTGGCCCAGTACGCGACGCGGGCGCCGTTCCCCTTCTCGTACTTGGCGACCACATTGTTGACGACGGCATAGAAGTGCGTTGCGTCGACGGCGACGCCCTGCCGGGCTTCCGGCGCGGAAAACTCCTTGACCTGCGTCGCGCTCAGGGCGGCCGGTGCGATCGGCTGGTATTGCGGTATCTGCAGCCGCGTCGGCGGCTGCGCGCTTGCTGCGCCGGCTGTCACGGCAACCACGCTCAGCGCGCGCAGAAGGTTCAGCATGTCTTTCTCCTTCACAAGCCCGTTTCCTCAGAACCCGGGACGGACGGCTGGCGCAGCGCGGATGCCAAGATGATTTGCAGATGGCCGCTCACGGCCTGGGGTCGCCGTGTGGATGGGCGAGTTGAGCACGTCGGGTCCCGACGGCGTCGAGACCGCCATGGTTGTTGATCCGCCGCCGTCGAGATTGATGGCGTCGCTGGCGCCCAGCCGGACGAAGAGAGCCGTCACGTCTGCCAGCGAGGCGCCTTCGCTGAAGCCAGCCTGACGCCCGTCGATCACCAGGATCCAGGCGCGCCGGCCATCTGCCGACAGCCCGACTGCCGTGCGCGGGTGCTTCGCGCTGGCATAGGCAGCGTCGTAGGGCGCAAGATCGCGCGCAACGCCGTTGACGAGAAGCAACGGACCGGCTGCCATGGCATGATCGGTGCCCGGCGCGCATACCTGGCCGCCGAGGATCAAGACGTGACGTCCTTCGATGCACAGGATGGCGTTCACGCGCTTGTCTTCGTCCAGCTCGACGGGCGAGGCCTCCCGTTCACCGGAAATCGATGCGCCGGAGACGTCCACCGGGTCGCCGGCATGGGGATAGAAATCGTCTCCCCCCGGCGATCCGCCCTTGAAGGGTGTGAAATAGCCGCCATTGACCGCCGCTTGCAGATGGAATTCGGCGAGATAGCCGCTGGTGGTGCGTGCAGTGAACTCGCGTCCCTTTGAGCGATCGCCCGGCGTTACCTCGAGCATGACCCGGCCGAGGTCGAGCTCGAGCACGTGGATGCGCTTGGGGCCGCCCTCCCTGTCCTCGATCAGCCTGTAGGCGACGCCGTCGAACAGTGGTTCCCCGGCGAGGGCGATGCGCGGTGCTTCCGAAGGGGTGGTGCAGCCTGGCGCGATCCCGGCAAGCACAATAGCTGCAGACATGCACAAGAGCACGGCGCGTGTCACCCGTGGCATGTCCACCTGCCCCCCGGCATTCTAGAACTTCACGGCTGCGCCGACCCAGAACTGCCGGCCATAGAAGCTGAGGTCACGTACGAAGCTGAAGTTCGGGCCAGAATAGTTGTACTTGCCCTCGCTGGTCAGGTTGCGGACCTCGCCGATCAGCTCGACATTGTCCGACACCTGATAGCGCGCCTGCACATCGACATTGTGCATTTCCTTGTCCATGCGGTCCACCGCGGTGCGGATCTCGCTCACATAAGCGTACGTCGCCCGGGCACGGAAGGGACCATCCTCATAGAAGATCGCAAGGTTGCCAAGGAAGTCGGCCTGGCCCTGCAGATAGTCGAGCTTGACACCGTTGTTGGTCGTCTCGCCCTCGAGGAAGGTCGCGTTGGCCGAGAAGCCGATGTTCGCGAGCAGGCCGGGAAGGAATTCGAGGCGGTTCTGCACCAGCGTAATTTCAAGGCCGGAGACCTCGGCCGAGTCGGCGTTGACCGGCTGGTTGACCTGGGTCTGGACGCCGTTGATGACCTCGGCGGTCGTGCGCGTGATGATCTCGTTGGCGATGGTCTTCTGGAACAGGCCAACCGCCAGGATGCCCTGGTCGCCCGGGAAGTAGTATTCGAGCGAGCCTTCAAGGGTCTCGCCCTCGCGCGCTTTCAGATTGGCGTTGCCGCGGCTGATCGTACCGTCGGCGGCAACCGTTTCCGATCCGCCAAGGCTCGACAGGTTCGGACGGCCAACGGCGCTGGCGGCGGCGAGGCGCAGTTTCCAGTCGTCCGTGACATCGTAGCTGAACGTGACCGACGGCAGGAAGCTCTCATACTCGCCCGACTGCGTCTGGCGGGTGAAGTCGGACACATTCGCCCCGCCTGTCGCGGTGCGCCGCCAGCGCTGTACATCGGTTTCTGTCTGCTCCCAGCGGCCGCCGAAGATCAGGTTATGGCGTTCGCCCGCGTGACGCACGAGGCCGTAGACTGCGGCGACGCCCTCCTCGACCAGCCAATCCGAACCGATCGTCTGGCGGTTGGTGTTGAGCCGGTCGACCGTGAAACCCGCGCTGTTCTGGTCGAAGAAGGTCTTGAACGAAGCGAAATCCACGAACTGCTGCTTGAAGGTCGCATAGATCGGCGTGTAGTCGCGCGCGATATCGAACTGCGCCAGCGTCAGCGGTCCGCCGACGCCGGTATAGCCGTTGTAGATGGTCTGTGTGCGGTCATTGTCACGCGTGATGTCGCGCAGCTTGAGACCGGCACCGAGACCCCAGCCCATGTCGCCTGGCTCAGTGTTGAAGCCGTAGTCAATACGGCTTTCGTAAACGTACTCGTCGCTGTCGTCCTGGTAGGGCTGGTAGGCCGTGAACCCATAGAGCGCCGGGTTGTTGACCCGGGGATCAATGTTGCTGGCGACTGTCACGCCATTGCCCATGATCTCGATATCGAATGCGGCCGCCGGTGCGCCCAGGGTGAAAAGGAGCTCATTCGAGGGCTCGAGGAACGTCGCCTCGGAATAGGCCGTCCGGGCCTTGAAGGTGTGGTCAGCGTTGGGCGTCCAAGTCGCCCAGGCTTGGGTGACGAGAAGCGGTTTCTCGATCGGGAAGTCGTTGAAGCGCACGAAGCTGCCATTGGCGCCGGTCTGGTTGCGCAGACGCTGGCTATGGCGCAGTTCGTTGTCGTCCTGCCTGAAATAGCTCAGCGTGCCGCCGGCCTGCAAGTCATCCGAGGGCCGGTATTCCAGCTTCAGCGTGGCGCCGTAGCGGTCGACCGAATTGGGGAAGGAGGACCACAGCAGGTCAGTCGGGATGAGTGCGTTCGTGCCCGTGACAAACGCGGATGCCGGCCGCGGATTCTCGGTGATCGCAGCAGGCACGGCCTGCGGGAGGATCCGCTCCTGGTCGCGGTGCTTCTGCGAGTAGTTGACGCTGAGCAGGACACCGAACTCGTCCGCGGCTCCGAAAGTGGTGGAAACCGTGCCATCGAAACGGAAGTTCAGGGAATCGTCATTGCTGCGGTTGTAGCCCTCGCCGGGAATATCCTGCGAATCCGATGTGCCAATGAAAAGGTTGCCCGCTGCATACAGACCGATGTGGTCGAAGGGCGAGCGGGTGACGAGATTGACCGTGCCGCCGATCGCGTTGCCGTCGCTATCGGGCGTGCGCGATTTGACGACTTCCAGCCGCTTCACTGCCGTCGAGGGGATCGATTCCATGTTGAGCTGCCGGCCGCCGCGCTCGGCTGTGGCCATGGTCGAGCCATCGAGGCTGCCGAGCGTGTAGCTCGGATTGAGGCCGCGTACCGAGACGTAGCGGCCTTCGTCTTCGTCGAACACCGTCTGGACGCCGGGCAGGCGGCGGAAGGAGTCGGCGATGTT
>JBMOGP010000258.1:0-4553 GCA_049318285.1 Hyphomonadaceae bacterium | reverse complement strand
TGGAGCTGGGCCAGCCGGGGACCAAGGATGACGGGCTGTCTTGATTGACAGACTTCAGCCGAACCGCAATGCCTCGCTGAACTGTACCGGAAATACGCATGACCTTCGCCCTGGCCCACCCTACCGACAAGGAGCGCGATGAGTTTGCGCACCTGTTCGCGAGCATCGCATCGGGGGCAGGCGTGCGGGTGATGGAGGTCTACAACAGCGACTTCGAGCATCGCACCAAGGCAGACTACAGTCCTGTCTCGGATGCTGATGAGCGGGCCGAGGAATTGATCCTCGCGCGACTTGATGAGGAGCTGCCGGGCGTTCCGATTCTTGCGGAGGAGCGCGCGGCGCGCGAGGGCCTCGGCGAGACGATCGGCGAAGTGTTCCTGCTGGTTGATCCAGTCGACGGCACGAAGGAGTTCATCCAGCGCAAGGGCGACTTCACCGTCAACATCGCGTTGATCTGCAGCGGCGCCCCCGTGGCGGGCGCCGTGTTCGCGCCGGCGCGCGGCGAAATGTATATTGGCGGCGCCGGCGCCACGCTGATCACCGACTTTGCGCCGGGCGCGATCGTGCGCGGCGGCCAGACAATCCGGACGCGCGACTACCCGGCCGATGGCCTCACGGCGATTACATCGTCCTCGCATCTCGACGATCGCACGAAGGCGTTTCTCGCAGAGCGGAAGATCGCACGGCAGATCGGCATCGGTTCGTCGTTGAAATTCTGCTGGGTGGCGGCGGGCAAGGCGGATGTCTATCCACGCTGGGGCCCGACGATGGAATGGGACACGGCGGCGGGGCATGCCGTGCTTCATGCTGCAGGCGGGCGTACGATCCGGCCCGACGGCGCGGCCTTCACATACGGCAAAGGCTCGGATGGGTTCAGGAATGGCCCGTTCATCGCGTGGGGGCGGGAACCGGTCTAGCAATCCGGGCCCGTCTGAGGCAGAGACCGGGTCTCAACAGACGAGCTTGTCCCCATGACCACGACCATGCCCGACCGCCTGAGCCAGGACCCCAAGAGCCCTTATCACGACAAGGAGCTGCTGGAGCGCGGCATCGGCATCCGCTTCAACGGTCAGGAAAAGACCAATGTCTGGGAGTACTGCATCAGCGAGGGCTGGGTACGCGTGGTCGCAGGCGCCGCGCTCGACCGCAAGGGCCAGCCAATGACGCTGCTGCTCAAGGGCAAGGTCGAGCCTTATCTCGAAGGCGAAGGCTGAGGCTTGTCCCGCTAGCGGCGAGGCAGTCCTCGTGCTCAGGCGGACGGGTTGGTGTTACCTCCGCAACGTCTCGATGAACCGTGCAAAAACTGCGAGACCCTTCTCGATTTCCGACACCGCCACGAACTCATTGGGCTGATGCGCCTGCTCAACCGAGCCGGGGCCGCAGATGACCGCCGGGAAGCCTGCTTTCTGGAACTGGCCCGCCTCCGTCGCGAACGCCGCCACGCGCACCTGATTGTCGCCTGTGAGCGCGCGCATGAAGGCCTCGGCGGCGCTATCGCGTTGCAGCTGAAGCGGTGGAGCGTCGGCGCGCTTGTCGACGATAACGCCGCATTCAGGGCCGAGCTTTGCGAGTTTTTCGTTCACCCGCGCGACATGGTCGAAGAAGGGCTGCAGCATCGCGTCGGGATTATTGCCCGGTACTGTGCGCACGTCGAAGACGAAGCGGCATTCGCGGGCGAGGATGTTGGGCGCGGTCCCACCGCCGATTTCGCCGACGGTGATCGTCGTCCATGAAGGATCGAACTCAGACCCAGTTGGCGCATTATCCTCCTGCTCGCATGCGATGCAGCGCAGTGTTCCGAGCAGGTCGATCGCCTCGTGGATGGCGGATGCCCCCATGCGCGGATCGGACGAGTGCGCGGCCTTTCCGGTGATGCGCACTTCGTAGTCCCGAATGCCCTTGTGGGCGGAAAGCACCCCCCACAGCGTCGGCTCACCGACCCAGACGACAGCTGGGGCCGCGCCCCGGCGGCCGATCTCGGCGATCATCGGCTCGACGCCTGCGCAGCCGATCTCCTCGTCATAGGAGAAGGCGAAGTGGACCGGCTTCTTGAGTGGAAGCCTGGAGATCGTCTCGGCGTGAGCGAGCGAGAGGGCAATGAACCCCTTCATGTCGGTCGTGCCGCGCGCATACCATTTGCCGCCGGACTCGATCATGTCGAACGGATCGGTGACCCATGGCTGGCCATCAACGGGCACCACATCTGTGTGGCCGGACAGGACGATGCCGCCTGGCGCATCGGGACCGAGGCGCGCCCAGAGATTGGCCTTCAGCCCGTCCTCGCTCGGCACGCGGACGATTTCGGCGCCGAGGGGGCGCAGGAAATCTTCGACCCATTCGATCAACGGCAGATTTGAATCGCGCGACGTGGTGTCGAAGGCGCAGAGACGGTGGAGAATATCCTGGACGCGGGAAAGGGATGTCATGGCGCGAAGCTAGCGATGGACAATCGCGGCGCAAGGCTTATGCCGCTGCCCATGATCCTGTTTCACGCTGGAACTGGGCCGGATACCCAGGCGGTCGGCATCGCCCTGGAAGAGATGATGCTCGACTACAAGCTGGCGCCGGGGCGTGCGCCGGTGCCCGTGACCGTGCTGGGCCAGGCGCGGATGCCCGGTCACAACAACATCCTGATCGCGCTGGCGCGCAAGACCGGCCGGTTCCTGCCAGATGTCACGGCGGCGGCCCCATGGCTGGCGAAGACGCCGCAGGGGCTGGCCGCGATCGAAGCGCAGTTGGCGAGGCACGACTTCCTGATGGGCGCCTACACGGTGATCGACATGGCGATGTATCCACTCGTGGTGCGCAGTGGCGCCGCGATTGCAGATTATCCCATGACCAGAGCGTGGGCAGAACGCCTTCGGATCAGGCCGGCGGTTGGGCGCGGGATGGGCGTGGTCGGCGCCTAGGTTGGATCAGGTTGGCGGAATAGCGGGACCGCTGGGTCCAAAATCCAGCAATTCGAGTTCGTAGATCACGGTGGCGTCGGCCGGGATGCGGCCATCGCCTTCGCCCTGATAGAGCAGCTGTGCAGGCATGCGCACCATCCAGCGGTCGCCGCGGCGCATCTGCTTGATCGCTTCGCTCCAGCCCGGCACAAGGTCTTTCACCGGGAAGAATTTCGGCTGGCCTTCCTCGTAGGTGGAGGCGACGATCGAACGCACACGCACTTGTTCCGCCGTCTCACCCTCTTCCGCCTTGACGCCTTCGAGGCGGCCCTCGAAATGGACAGCGACTTCGTCGGCATCAGTCGGCGAGGCGCCATCGCCAGGGCCTTGCGTCACGACGAGGTATTCCAGGCCTGACGGGCGGCGGACAACTTCGGACGAGTCGGTGGGCCATGGCGCGACCTTGTTCCACGGGTCCGGCGTCACCTTGAGCAGCTCGACCTTGAACATAAGGTCGGAGTTCGGCTCGATTGCCGGGGGAGAACCGCGATCGCCATAGGCCTGGGCGGACGGGATCCAGAACATGAACATGTCGCCCGGCTGCATCTTCTGGATGCCGTCGGTCCAGCCCGGGATGACGCCGTTGAGGCGGAACTCGATTGGCTTGCCATCTTCGTAAGAGGAATCGAACACCTGCCCGTTCTTGGCGAGACGGCCTTCATAATTCACTTCGACCTGGTCGCGGGGGCCCGGATTGGGGCCTTTGCCATCGCCCTTGCGAATGACGACATACTCAACGCCCGAGGGCAGTTTCTGGACATCGGCGCGGGTATGATTCCACGGATCGAGCGCCGCCCACGGGTTGGCGGGGTCTACAGGTGCGGGCGAGCAGGCCGAAAGGGCGAGCACGGCAGCCACGGCCAGCACCAGACGTTTCATGCGGATCTCCAAGGTCATCGCCCGCCTGTTAGCACTGCTTCGCGGGCAGTGCGAGAGGCGCAGATTGACGTTGCTGTCAGGCCTTTACGCCGTGCGGGGCGGGAAGCCCGCCTCGGTCAGAGCATCGATGATGTCCTGGGTGTGCAGGGCGTCCCGGGTCTCGATGGTGATGTCGAATTCCGCCCCCTTGGCGGGGACGTCGAGCGCCATGCGGTTGTGGAACACCTCGATGATGTTGCCGCCGCTTTCGCCGATGACGGTGCTCACCCTGGCAAGCAGGCCGGGCTGGTCATTGCCGATGATACGTACGGACGTGATGCGCTTCTCGCGTACCAGCGAGCGTGTCAGCACGGATGCCAGCAGGCGGGTGTCGATGTTGCCGCCGCACAGCACGAGCACGACCTTGCGTCCGCGGAAAAGCGCCGGCTCGGCCAGCAGCGCCGCGAGACCCGCGGCGCCTGCCCCTTCGGCGACTGACTTTTCCACCGTGGCAAAGAGTGTGACCGCACGCTCGAGTTCGTCTTCGCTGACGAGGATGACTTTATCCATCAGCGAACGCAGGATCTCCGCCGTCAGCTTGCCAACCTTCTTGACGGCGATGCCTTCGGCGATGGTCGCGCCGCCGACCTTGGCTTCCTCACCGCGCAGCTCCGCCGACAGCGACGGATAGAGCGCGGGCTCGACGCCGATGATCGAAGTTGCGGGCCGCCGCGCCTTGATCGCGGT
>JBMOGP010000257.1:0-4585 GCA_049318285.1 Hyphomonadaceae bacterium | reverse complement strand
TCGATGGCCCCGGCCGCGTGGATTCGCGCAAGCTGAACCGTGAGCTCGCGCTGGTTTACGCCGCCGAAAGCATGGAAGTGACGACGCGCCTGATGCAGGCCGCATCCTGGCTGGTGGTGCAGCGCGCTGTGCGCGAGAAGGACATGAAGGTCGAAGAGGCGGGCGACGATAAATATCGCCTCGCGCGCACGGGCGAGCCCCATCCGGTCGACCGCGCGGTCATGCCGGCGCAGCTGATGTCGCTCGTGGACCGCTCGCGCGCACTCTATGAGCGCGTCTGGCGTTTCGATATGACGCTGTATTCGGAGACGCTGCGGCCGACCGAAAACAATGTCATGAAGCAGTTTGACCGCCTGCGTCAGGCCGCTGAAGGCGGCGCGTTCGATCCGCTGTCGGTGTGGCGCCGCTAGCCTTGCTGCACGCCCGCCTCCTGGCCGCACGCGCCGGGTCGCCACGCACGCCGATCGTGTAGGCTGTGCCGAGATCTTCGGGAAGGCGTCGGCCATGCTGCGACACCGCAAACGGGATATCGCGATTGCCGTAGGGGCGTCCGTGCTCGCGGGCTATATCGACGCAATCGGCTTTCTGAACCTTGGCGGATTTTTCGTCTCCTTCATGAGCGGAAACTCGACCCGGCTTGCTGTCGGGGTGGCGGGCCTGCCGACCGAAGCGCTGATCGCTGCGCGCCTGATCGCCAGCTTCGTGGCTGGCGTGGTGCTGGGTAGTCTCGTTGGCGCCGCGGCGAAGCGGTGGCGGCGCCCGGGCGTGTTGCTGCTGGTGGCGGGCCTGCTTGCCTCAGCAACGCTTGTCGCGATGGGCGCGCCGGATCTCGGGATGCTTCTGGTCGCCGCTGCGATGGGGGCGGAGAACACGACGTTCGAGCGTGATGGGGAGGTGTCGATCGGGCTCACCTACATGACGGGGGCGCTTGTGAAGCTGGGCCAGCGGCTGGCCGGCGCCATCATGGGCGGGCCGAAGCTTGCCTGGGCGCCCTACCTGATGCTGTGGCTGGGCCTGGTGGGAGGGGCAGTGGCAGGCGCGCTGGCCTGGCCGGTGTTCGGGCTGGCCGGGCTCTGGGTCGGGGTTGCGGGGGCGCTTGTGCTGGCAGGTGCGGCGTTTCTGGTCGTGCGCAGCGAGGAAGACTAGCGCAGGACAGCAGAAAGCCCGCCGTCTCCGGCGGGCTTTCCCAGTGTCTCGGTGGTCAGTGTTTCCAGCTGCGTCAGTCGCCTACGACTTAACGAAGCCCTTGAACTTGTCCTTGAAGCGCGACAGGCGGCCGCCGCGATCAAGCGTCACGCCCGAACCGCCGGTCCAGGCCGGGTGCGTCTTCGGGTCGATGTCGAGGGCGATGACGTGGCCTTCCTTGCCAACGGTCGAGCGCGTCTTGTAGCGCGTGCCGTCTGTCATCACCACTTCAACGAAGTGGTAGTCGGGATGGCCTTCTTTCTTCATGGCGCAGTCTCTTGGCGTCAAAGCGGCTCGGTCGGGGATAAAGCCCGCAAAGCCTTGCTGAATTCGGGAGCGGGGCTCATACCCGAAGGGGGCCTTGCTGGCAAGCTGGCTGGGCGAATCGGCTGAAATCAGGATTCTGAAAGCAGAATGAGCGACGGATCAGCCCAGAACAGCGCGCCGGCCTCGAGCGCCGGGACTGCCAGCTTCGACCGGACCGCCGGGGCCCAGCGCTGGGGCGAGGGCGGACCGGAGCGGGAGAAGTCGCGCTCCCTGAAGCCGCTGATGCGGCTCATGCCCTACATCAGGCGCCAGCAGACGACGGCTGTGCTCGCGATCATCTTCCTTTTCGTGGCGGCAGCGCTGAATCTCGCCATCACATTTCCGGTGCAGTGGCTGGGCAACAACGCCTTCCAGACCTTCGATCCGGCCATGATCAACAACGGCTTCATGGCGATGATCGGCATCGCCCTGCTGCTTGGCGTGACGTCAGCGATCCGGTTCTACTATTTCTCGCGCTTCGGCGAGCGGCTGGCGGCGGACCTGCGGGGAGACGTCTATGCCCGGCTGATGTCGCTGTCGCCGGCGTACTTCTCGAAGCTCAGGACGGGCGAGGCGGTATCGCGGCTCACGGCTGACGTGACGCTGATCGAGACGTTCTTCGGGTCGACCTTCTCGATGGCGGTGCGGTCCTGCGTGACGTCGATCGGCGCGCTGGTGCTGATGATGATCACGTCGTGGAAGCTGACGCTGATCCTGTTCGTGATGGCACCGGTGCTGATCCTGCCGATCCTCGCCATGGGGCGGCGGGTGCGCAAGCTGTCGGTCAATGCGCAGGACCGGATTGCGGATGCAGCCTCCGAAGCGACCGAGACGATCGATGCGATCGACCTGGTGCAGGCCTATGGCATGGAGAAGGAGCGCGAGGGGCGTTTCCGGTCTGCGATCGAGCTGGCGTTCGAGGCGGCGCTTGCGCGGATTGGCGCGCGGGCGTGGCTGACAGGGATCATCATCGCGCTGATGTTTGCGGGCGTCACTGGCGTCGTATGGATCGGGGCGCTGGAGGTGCAGTCAGGTGCGATGAGCATCGGCGCGTTCATGCAGTTTGTCCTGCTCGCCATGTTCGGCGTTGGCGGCTTTGCGACGGTCGCCGAAGTGATGGGAGACGCCATGCGCGCTTCGGGCGCGGCGCAGCGGGCGGTGGAGATTCTCGACCAGCGTCCCGATATCGCGGCGCCGCCGGTCCCACGCCCGATGCCGGCGCGGATTGCCGGCCATGTGAAGCTGGAGAATGTCTCATTCGCCTATCCGGAGGCGGCCGGACCGTCGCTGAAGGACGTGTCATTCGAAGCAAGGCCGGGTGAGCTGGTCGCACTGGTGGGGCCCTCGGGCGCCGGCAAATCGACCGTGTTCCGCATGCTGCTGCGCTTCTTCGATCCGCAGACGGGCGTGGTCTCGCTCGACGACATGGATGCGCGTGAGGTTGATCCGGGTGAGTGGCGCGCGCGCTTCGCCTATGTACCGCAGGAAGCGCCGATCTTCTCGGGCGACGCCGCCGGCAATGTGCGCTTCGGGCGGACGGATGCGAGTGAGGACGAGATCCGTGAGGCGCTGCGCAAGGCCGAGGCATTCGCCTTCCTCGAAGGGCGCGGCGGACTGGCGGCGGAAGTCGGCGCCAAGGGGCGCCAGCTGTCGGGCGGCGAGCGGCAGCGGATCGCGATCGCGCGGGCGCTGGTGCGCGGCGCGCCGGTGATGCTGCTGGACGAGGCGACGTCTGCGCTTGATGCCGCGAACGAACGGATGGTGCAGAAGGCGCTGGATCAGGCATCCGAAGGCCGCACCACGCTGGTGATTGCGCACAGGCTTGCGACGGTGCGCAAGGCGAACCGCATCGTGGTGTTCGAACAGGGCCGCGTGGTCGAGCAGGGCGATCACGAGACGCTGGTGAGGGCCGGTGGCCTCTATGCGAAGCTTGCAGAGATGCAGTTCACGAGCGGCTGACGCCGGTTGACGTCTCGCTGTCGCAGTCTTGTGATTGAAGCGGCAACGCCCATGTTCCAGGCTGAGGCAGGTATCCCGCAGGAAGATCATCATGTTCGACGCCAACAAGCTTCTCAACGCGATATTCGGCGCCGGAGGCGGCAAGAATCAGCTGGGCGAAATTGGCGGCATGCTGGGTGGTCTGCTCAATGACAGTGTTGCCGGCATGAAGGAAGGGGCAGCGGCGATCGAACAGAAGACCGGCATTGGCGCCAGGGCGAACGAGGCCCTGAAGGACGTGACGGGTAAATCCGGCGGCGACCTGTTCGAACAGGCCAAGGTGTTCGCGACCGGGAACAAGGTGGCGGCTGGCGCAGCGCTGGGCGGGCTCGGACTGCTCTTGCTGGGAACGCGCGGCGGGCGCGGGCTGGTGGGAAGCGCAGCGACGCTGGGAGGTCTCGCGATGGTGGGCGGGCTTGCCTACAAGGCGTGGCAGAACCATCAGGCGGGCAAGGCGCCTGCGGCGCCCGCACAGATCGAGGCGGCGCCTGACGCCAGCCCGTTCGGCGAGACGGGTAATCCCGATCAGGACAATGCGACCGCCATGCTGGTGCTGCGTGCGATGATCGCGGCGGCTGCCTGTGATGGGGTGGTCGACAATGCGGAACGCTCGCGCATCATCGGCGCGCTCGAGAATGCCGGGCTCGATGTTCATGCCGCGAAGTTTCTCGATGGCGAGTTTGCAAGGCCCGCGACGATCGCCGAGCTGGCGGTGGCGGCAAACACCCCGGCGCTCGCCGCGCAGGCCTACACCGCAGCGCGCATCGCGATCGAGCCGAACAGCGTGACGGAAAAGGCGTTCCTCATGAACCTCGCTTTGGCGCTGGGGCTGGATGAGGGACTGGTTGCGCAGATCGATGCCGGCGCGGCCAGCGCGAAGGCTTAGGCTCTCAGACTGGCCGCAGTTTTGGGTGTGTCGCTGCCGGCTTCCTGATTTTTCCTTCGATCACCTCGGCCAGCTTCGGGGCAAGGCTGGTATTGGCGGCGACGAAGTCGCCTTTCATGGGTGCGGACTTGTTGAGGCCGGTGACGACGCCGCCGGCTTCCTGCACCAGCAGGAAGCCGGCTGCGATGTCCCATGGCGAGAGCCTGCGTT
>JBMOGP010000256.1:0-4585 GCA_049318285.1 Hyphomonadaceae bacterium | reverse complement strand
TTCCGCTGGCGATCTTCACCGGGCAGATTGCGGGCGCGCTGGCGGCAGGGAACACTGTGCTGGCGAAGCCTGCAGAGCAGACGCCGGTAATCGCGTTCGAGGCCGTGAAGCTGTTCCACGCGGCCGGGCTGCCTGTCGAGGCGCTGCACCTGCTGGTGGGCGATGGCAAGGTGGGCGGAGGGCTGACGGGTGATGTGCGCTGTGGCGGCGTGGCGTTCACGGGGTCGACCGAGGTCGCGCGGATCATCAATCGCCAGCTTGCTGCCAAGGACGGCCCGATTGTGCCGCTGATCGCGGAGACGGGCGGGTTGAACGCGCTGTTCTGCGATACGACGGCGCTGCGCGAGCAGGTGGTCGACGATGTTCTGATGTCGGCGTTCCGCTCTGCGGGGCAGCGTTGTTCGGCGCTGCGACTGCTGTTCCTGCCGCATGAGACGGCGGACGAGACGCTCGAGATGATCAGGGGTGCGATGGAGGTTCTGGTCATCGGCGATCCGGCTGATCCAGCGACGGATGTCGGACCGGTCATCGATGCAGAGGCGTGCGGGCTGCTGGATGCGCACCTCGAAAGGCTGCGGCCGGTGGCTAAGGTGTGGCAGCGCGACATCGGCGGGCTGCGCGACAAAGGCACGTTCTTCGGGCCGGCGATTGTGGAACTGTCGTCTTTGGATCAGATCGACAGGGAAGTGTTCGGGCCGATCCTGCACGTGATCCGCTATGATCCTGATGACATCGAGACGGTGGGCGCTGCACTTTCGGCCAAGGGCTATGGCCTGACGCTGGGAGTGCATTCCCGGCTTGAGGGTTTCCTCGGACGCGTGAAGGCAAGCGTGCGTGCGGGCAATGTCTATGTGAACCGCACGATCATCGGCGCGGTGGTAGGGGTGCAACCCTTCGGCGGATCGGGCCTTTCAGGCACTGGGCCGAAGGCTGGCGGGCCGCTTTATATTGATCGGTTTGCGACCGAACGTACGGTGACGGTGAACATCGCGGCGCAGGGCGGGGATCCGACGTTGTTGAACCTCTGACGTCGATAGGTCCGCCCGCGTCGTTCGAGGCGCGGCTTTCACGCCCTCCTCAGGTGAGGGTAGGCCTGTAGATCCTAGCTTCCACCGTCCACGCGGACGATCGCGCCGTTTGTGAAGCTCGAAGATGGGCTTGCCAGGAACAGGGCGGCGGTGACGATTTCCTCTGGCCTGCCAGGACGGCCCAAGGCGTTATTGGCGGTCTCGCGCGCTTCGGGGGCCCAGGCCCTGGCGATGTCGGTCAGGAAGGGGCCGGGTGAGATCGTGTTGACGCGCACCCTCGGTCCGTATTCGCGGGCGAAGCTGACCGTCATTGCGTTGAGGGCGGACTTTGCGCCGGAATAGGGCACGACCTCGGGCAGCGGGTAGAGCGCGCCTGAGGATGAGACATTGATGATCACACCGCCATCGCCGTCGAACATCCGCCTGGCGATCAGCGAGGCGAGGCGGAAGGGCCCTTTGAAGTTGAGGTCCATCACCTTGTCGAACAGATCCTCTGTCATGGCATGGCTTGGCATGCGCGGACTCATGCCGGCATTGTTGACGAGAATGTCAAGGCGGCCGAATGCGTTCCATGCCGTATCAGCGAGACGTTCAGCCTGATCCCAGTGGGACAGGTTCGCTGAGACTGCGAGCGCGCGGCGTCCAAGCTTGCGAACGTCTTCGGCGACGGCCTCGCATGCATCCAGCTTGCGGCTTGCGATTATGACGTCTGCCCCGCGTTCCGCGAACGCGCGGACCATCTGCAGGCCAAGACCGCGGCTGCCGCCTGTGACGAGCGCGATCCTGCCGGAGAGGTCGAAGAGAGGGTCAGCCATCTACTGCTTGTAGACCTTCCCTTTCGCCATGACGAAATCCACCGACTCCAGTTCGCGAACGTTGGTGAGCGGGTCGCCATTCACGGCGATGATGTCGGCGGACTTGCCCGCCGTGATGGAGCCGATTTCGGCGGTGAGGCTGAAATGGTCGGCTGCGTTGACCGTAGCGGCCTGGATGGTCTGCAGCGGCGTCATGCCGGCGCCAACCATCAGGGCGAACTCCTGCCCATTGTCGCCGTGAGCGGAGACCCCGGTGTCGGTGCCGAAGGCGATCTTCACGCCGGCGGCGTGCATGCGGCGAAGCATGTCCTGCATTTTCGGCCCGGCTTCGAGCGCCTTGGCTGCCTGCGCAGGTTGCAGGAAGGTGTTGGGACGCTTTGCTTCTCGGGCGACAAAGTCGCCAGCGAGAAGGGTGGGCACGAGATAGGCGCCGTTCTTCTTGTAGAGCTCCGCCGATTCGGCGTCGGCGTAGGTGCCGTGTTCAATGGAGTCGCCGCCAGCTTTCAGGAAAGAGTTGATGCCGTCGACACCGTGGGCGTGGGCCGTCACCTTGCGGCCCATCGCGTGGGAGGCCTGGACGATGGCGGCAAGCTCAGCGTCGGTGAATTGCTGGCCGAGGCCTGCGGCGGTGTTGGAGAGAACGCCGCCGGTGGCGGTGATCTTGATGATGTCGGCCCCGTCGCGAACGCGTTCTCGGACCGCCCGCGCGCAATCATCGGCACCTGAGCAGACGCCGGGGCTGCGCAGCATCAGCGCCATGTCGCGTGGCATGCCGTTGGCGTCGCCATGGCCGCCATGGACGCTGATCGCGCCCGCGGAGGTAATGATGCGCGGGCCGCCGATGACGCCTTTGGCGATGCCGTTGCGCAGGGCGAGGATGGCGTTTGCGTCAGCGCCGAGATCAGCGACGGTGGTGAAGCCGGCTTCGAGCGTTTTCATCGCAAAGCCAGCGCCGTCGATAGCCTGGTCAGCGCTTGTCTTGATGAACTCGTCGAGGCGTGCGCTGGGCCCTTGCTCGCTGGTGATGTGGACGTGGCTGTCGATCAGGCCTGGGAGGACGAAGCTGTTCTTGAGGTCGACGAGCTTTGCGCCCGACGGGACGCGCGAATAGCCGTTCGAGATCGAGACGATGCGGCCGTTGCGGACGAGGATGGTCTGCTGCGTTAGAACCTGACCGGAGGCGGGCTCGGCGAGGACGCGGCCGGCGTGGATGATGGTGTCCTGGGAAGCGGGCTGCTGAGCGGACGCCACAAGCGTGACCGCGCCAGCCACCAGTGCGAGTGCGCAGCTTGCGAGCAGCGCTTTTCCAGTTGTGATCTTCATCGATTTACTCCCGACATTCCGCGATCAGCTATCGCTGGCCTTGTCGCTGACGGCAAGCCCGGCACGGCGACTTTGGCGCGAGCGCCGGGTAGCCCCGACGCAGGTCGACGTTGGTTGAAAGGAGAGTATGCTAAGGCTCGCATCAAGTGTGGAGCCGGAAAACAATGAGGGTTGCGGACAAGGTCGTCATCGTCACGGGCGGGGCGAGCGGGATCGGCAAGGCGCTGGTGGAGCGCTTCCATCGCGAAGGCGCGGCGGCGCTGATCGTCGCCGACATGAATGGTCCAGGGGCCGAGGCGGTTGCGAAATCCGCCAGCGGCATAGCCGTGCAGGCGGATGTCACGAAGGAAACCGACGTGCAGAAAATTGTGCGGACGGCCGAGGAGAGATTCGGGCGGATCGACCTGTTCTGCTCGAACGCCGGCATCTCGCGTGCGGATCCGGATATCGACAATGCGGGGTCGGCGCCGAATGAGCACTGGGAGCTCGCCTGGGGCGTCAATGTGATGGCGCATGTCTACGCGGCGCGTCATGCGCTGCCGGGGATGATTGCGCGTAAGTCGGGGTATTTCCTCAACACGGTTTCGGCAGCGGGGTTGCTGAGCCAGATCGGCTCAGCAGTCTATTCGACGAGCAAACACGCAGCGATCGGTTTCGGCGAGCATCTGGCGATTGCCTCGAAGGAGAACGGGATCGGCGTGTCGCTCTTGTGTCCGCAGGCGGTCGACACGCCGATGCTGGGCGGGGCCGCGGGATCGCAGAATGTGGATGGGGTGCTGTCGCCGGATGATGTGGCGGGCGCTGTGGTGAAGGGACTGGAGGCCGAGAGTTTCCTCATCCTGCCGCACGAGCAGGTGACGACCTACATGCAGCGCAAGACGGGCGATTATGATCGCTGGATTCGCGGAATGGTGCGGCTGCGTCGCGGCGTGATTGACGGGGCGAAGGGGTCGCGCTGACAAAAAATGCGCCCCTTCTCCGAATCGAGAGAAGGGGCGCGAGAATGGCCGAGCCGGAACGTGGGGCGTCCTGGCGGTCCGGCCCACCTCGCCTTACTGGGGCGAGGCTAGGGGGGTCAGCGGTTGAGCTTCCACTCATAGTCGACGCCGTGGCCGCACACCGGCTGTGGGTCGCCATCGACTTTCGCTGGCATGAACTTTCGGTCGCGCACCGAGCTGAGGGCTGTGCGGTGGAGAACGGGATGGCTGCTGCTGACGGCGAGCGTG
Organism: Hyphomonadaceae bacterium; assembly: GCA_049318285.1. Classification (GTDB taxonomy): domain Bacteria; phylum Pseudomonadota; class Alphaproteobacteria; order Caulobacterales; family Hyphomonadaceae; genus UBA7672. Next base: position 193 of record JBMOGP010000256.1, on the reverse strand, counting down.
ACGGATGTGACGCGGCCCGCTGCAGACATGCATAGACCGGCAGTGAGCTCTGCATCGCCGCTCCGGTGTAGCGGGCCGGCAGGGGCCTTGAGTGCGGCGGGGATGAGCTGCGGCCTTGGAAAGCTGGCCGTGGAGCGGCCATTGCGATCGAGCGGTTCGAACGGGACGAGGACGTCGGCGGTTTCGCGGAAGA
>JBMOGP010000255.1:0-4591 GCA_049318285.1 Hyphomonadaceae bacterium | reverse complement strand
ACCAATGCACGCAAGACTCCGGAATTCCTTCCCCGATCGCCGTGATGGAACCCGGATGCAATCCGGGAGTAGGATGCTTAGGGACAGCCGTGACGGAGGGACGAGCGTGAAACATGCCTTTGCAGGTCTGGCGCTCATCTCCGCTGCGGCCTGTTCGAGCCTTGCCGCAATGCAGGTCATGGAGCCCTCCGCTTTCCCAGAGGAAGCGATGTCAGGGTCGCGCTATCGCATTGCCTATGTCGCGCTCGAGGGCGCAACGACCCGGGAGATCAGGGATCGCGTGCTGGCGCGCGCTGCGCAGGCCACGCTCGACAAGGGACAGGCGTGGTTTGAGATCGCCAACAAGGTCGACGGCAAGATGGATGGCAGGACGACCCAGACCCTTGTCATCGTCATGCGCAGGGGCGACACGCTGGCAGGCGGACCGCGCCAGTATGACGCTAAGGTAACCCTCGCTTCATTGCGCGACAAGATCAGCTGAAAACTTGCGGCAGGCTCCGGACTGAATGCAGCGCCCGGACGTTGAGTCCCTGGGCTTTGAGCCCGATCAGACGGGGCCGAAAACATTCATCGGCTGATCACGGGGCTTTGTGCCGCATGTGGCATGCCATGGCTTCGCAGCGGCAGGCGGATTGGGCTAAAGCCCTTCGACCGGATCGGCGCGAAACGCCGGCGACATGCCTTTACGGGGAGTGTTCCAATGACAGCCTTGAAGTCCGCGCTGCTTGCAACCGCCGCGCTTATGGCCCTTGGCGCCTGCACGACGGTGGCGGATTCCTCTGGCGCGGGCGTGAACATGATGGCTCCCCCGGCGAAAGGCGCGCTCACCTCGGCTATGGACGCCGCTGGCGGCGAGGCGGCCCTGGCCAAGGTCAAGGAACTCTACTGGACCGGAACGGCCACGGTGACCGCGGCTGGCAAGACGAGCAAGCAGGAGGTCATCACGGTCGTGCGCCCGGATGGACAATGGGCGCGTACATCGAGCTGGGCCTCGGGCGCCGAATCCAAGACGTCGCGCACGCTGCAGGTCGAACGCGGCAAGGCCTGGGATGTGAACCGCCAGGCCTGGAACCCCTTGCCCGAAGCGCAGTCAACCAATGAAAACCAGCAATATGGCCTCTACAGCTTCATGCTGCTGACCCCGCTGAAGGCCGCCGGGGCCAAGGCTGACGAACAGCCCGCAGCAGCCGATGGCACGCGCACCATCAAGGCCCAACTCGCGACCGGCCAGTCGGCTGACCTGAAGGTCGATGCAGCTGGCAAGCTGGTCGGCGCCATGATGACGGTGCGCGATCCGGCCGGCGGCGCTGACATCGCCCAGACGGTCGCCTTCTCCGGCGAGGTCGAGAGCAACGGCGTGAAATGGCCGAAGCGGGTCACGATCACGCAGAACGGCGCGCCGGTCTACGATCTCGAGATCGCGACATTCGAAGCCGCCCCCGCCCACACGCCACGTCCGATGACACAGTCAATGCAGTATGAGGCTGGCCAGAACAATGCGGGCGAGGAGAACGCCGGCTGATCCTGCCTCCTTCCCACCCTTTGCCCTGAAGGCGGCTTCCGGCTAGGCTCTGCGCAAGCCTGCCGGAGTTCGCCGATGTTCCAGCATTTCTTCCATGAGCTGCGCGCCGCCAAGGTGCCGGTCACGCTCAAGGAATTCCTCACCCTGCTCGAAGCCATGGACAAGGGTGTTGTCGGCGGCGACGGCGGCAACGAGGTGATGGATTTCTACTACCTCTCCCGCGCAGCCCTGGTGAAGGACGAGAAGCATCTCGACCGCTTCGACAAGGTGTTCGGCCACGTCTTCAAGGGACTCGACTCATTCTCCGAAGGCGTCGACGTGCACCAGTTTCCGGACGAGTGGCTGAAGAAGCTCTCCGAGAAATACCTTTCCGAAGAAGAGAAGAAACAGATCGAGGCCATGGGCGGCTGGGACAAGCTCATGGAGACGCTGAAGCAGCGGATGGAAGAACAGAAGAAGCGCCACGAGGGCGGCAACAAGATGATCGGCACAGCCGGGACCTCGCCCTATGGTGCGCATGGCTACAATCCCGAGGGCGTGCGGATCGGTCAGGACAAGTCGCGTCACCAGCGCGCGGTCAAGGTGTGGGACAAGCGCGAGTTCAAGAACCTCGACGACTCGGTTGAGATCGGCACCCGCAATCTGAAGGTAGCGCTGCGCCGCCTGCGCAAATGGGCGCGCGACGGCGCCGAGGAGGAACTCGATCTCGACGGCACGATCCGCAAGACGGCGAAGGAGGGCTACATCGACATCGTCATGCGGCCTGAGCGGCGCAATGCGGTGAAGGTCGTGATGTTCCTCGACATTGGCGGCTCGATGGATCCGCACGTGAAGGCTTGCGAGGAGCTGTTCTCCGCGGCGCGTACGGAATTCAAGAATCTTGAATTCTTCTATTTCCACAATTGCATCTACGAAGGCGTGTGGAAGGACAACCGTCGCCGTGGTGTCTCCAAGATTCCGACATGGGATGTGCTTCACAAGTTTCCCGCCGACTACAAGGTCATCATCGTGGGCGACGCTGCGATGAGCCCATATGAGATCACCTATCCAGGCGGCTCGGTGGAGCACTGGAATGAAGAGCCGGGCGCGATCTGGCTGCAGCGTTTCGTCGACATCTATCCGCATCTTGTCTGGCTCAACCCCACCCATCCCTCGGGCTGGGAGTATTCGGGCTCAACCGACCTGATCCGGCAGATCATCGGCGGGCATCGGATGTTCCCGATGACGGTGAAGGGTGTGGAAGAGGCCACGCGCGAACTCGGGCGCTAGGTGTTTCGTCCTCCGGCTGTGGCCTGGGGGAGGATAACACCGGCCTGAATGCGGCCCCGCGGCGGCCTAGCCCCTGCGCTGACCAAACACATCGAGCGGGTCGGGGAATTTCGCAAAGGCGTCCTTCGCCTGTGTCTTCAGTTTCTCGAACTGCATCACGTTCTCGATGCGGCGATCCAGGAATGCGTCGACCTCCGCCTCATCATCCGTGCCAAGCCAGGTGGTAACTGTGGCGCCCAGCACGGCCACGAGCGTCATGCGCTTGGTGTACCAGTTGTAGTCGGTCGACGTGTCGCCCAGCGCCACCCAGATCGCATCGGCTGCCGTCCAGAGGCCCCTGGGGCCGGTGAGCAGGTTGGCAGGCGATGCGGCGGCGCGTTTCACCGCGGGCTTGTGGGGCTCGAGCGCGGCCAGCCAGCTTTTGACCCCCGCCCTGACCTTCTGGCGGACCTTCTGGTTGTCGGCGACAAGAACCCCCTGCCCGGCGGCGCGGGCGGCGCGCTTGCCGAAGGCTTCCAGGACGTCAGGCACTCCGTTGGGGGCCGACAGAAGCGCCTGGCCCACGGACAGGCCTGCTTTGTCCCCCGCCCGGTCCAGCGCGGCGCGGGTCCAGCCCATCTCCGGGGCGAGTGCCAGCATGGCGTCCAGCAGGCGATCGAGAAAAAGATCGCTGGGAGTGGCTTCGGTTTCGGCGGCTGAATTGTCGTCCATGGGGCGAATTCCGGGGTTTTGGGGCAGTAGGCACGGCCAGATTCATATGTTATCGCACCGCCGCCTTTTCGTCATGGCCCAGTTCTGGAGCCCACGCGGACCGGCAAGAGGCCACCCGTCGAGCGGGCCGGCGTTTCCCTGCAGGAAACGTTTGTCGCTCTTTCGGCTATTTTTGCATTCGAGACCAATTCCCCGGGGCCGGCCGGGAAACAGATGGAGAGTTTCAAATCGTGCAGATCGTGGTCCGCGATAACAACGTCGATCAGGCGTTGAAGGCGCTCAAGAAGAAGATGCAGCGCGAAGGGCTCTTCCGCGAGATGAAGCGCCGCGACCATTTCGAGAAGCCTTCCGAGCGCAAGGCGCGTGAGAAGGCTGAAGCCGTGCGCCGTGCGCGCAAACTGGCCCGCAAGCGCGCCCAGCGTGAAGGCCTTCTGCCGAAAACCTAGGATCTGCTTGCCGGAGGTCTTCGAGCCGGCAACCTCGAACTCCGGGTCTTGGATCGGGCCGGGAACGCGAGGTGCGTTTCCGGCCTGATTGCGTTTGGGCAGATCCACACACACCTGTGACGCGCGCCGGCGCAGCAGTGATCGAGATTTCGGTCGCCCCACGGCAAGGGCTTGATGCACACCAATCTTGCTGCGCGTCGCATCGGCACCGTCATCCCATTTCCATGGTTCTTGTCCAAGGGCCGGGTCATGATGATGACGTTGCGACGCGAACGGCCTCCGGCCGCCGCGCCGAGAGCGCCGGGCAGAGAGAGCGAACAATCGTTCGACGCCGCGTTCGTCGCGCTGCTGCCAACGGTCAGGGCTTTTGCACGACGGCTAGCGAAATCCGATGCCGATGACATCGCCCAGGGCGCCATCCTACGCGCGTGGGCGGCGCACAGCTCCTACGCGCCCGGCACGAATCTCAAGGCGTGGCTGCTGACCATCCTGCACAATCACGTCTATTCGGAAGCGCGCCGCAACGGACGAACCGAGGCAATGGCGCCCGAGATCATCGAGAACATCCTCGTTTACCACGACGATCCCGCCTCACGCGGGGTGCTGGACGCGTTTATGCTATTGCCTGAAGATGAGCGCGAGA
>JBMOGP010000254.1:0-4598 GCA_049318285.1 Hyphomonadaceae bacterium | reverse complement strand
TCGGCTACACGATCACGATGAACCGCAAGAACGACTACATCGAAGCGACGCGCGGCTTTGATCTGAACTTCAGCCAGGACATTGCCGGCCTTGGCGGCGACGTGAACTATCTCCGCAACGAGTTCGAGGGGTCGATCTACCATGGTTTCGCTCCGGGATGGCGGCTGCGCTCGCGGCTGGAGGTGGGCCTGATCGAGAGCTGGGGCGATGAAGGGATCCGGATCAACGACCGCTTTTTCAAGGGCGGAAACTCGTTCCGCGGCTTCGATGTTGCCGGCCTTGGGCCGCGCGAGATCGAGTATGCCTACGCCACGGAGCAGATCGCCCGGCCGCGGGGCGTGGCGCCGCCGGAGTTCTCGCGTCCGGTGCTGAATGACGACGGGACGCAGGCGGTTGATAGCGCGGGCAACTTCCTGTATTTCAGTGCTCAACGCGATGCGGCCGGAAACCTGCTGCAGCCGACGGTCACCCCGGGCAATGCGCTTGGCGGCAAGGCATATGCGATTGCCTCCTTGGAGCTTGCCTTTCCGCTGCCGTATGTTCCGGAGGAGTTCGGGCTAGATGGCGCGTTCTTCTTCGAGGCAGGTACGGTGGGCCTGCTCGACGAGCGTGATCGCGATCGGAGCGGGCAGCCGGACCCGAACGACCCGCTGCGTGTTCGCGTCGTGGACGACAGCGCCAGCCTGCGGGCCAGCGCGGGCTTGAGTATAGGCTGGGATTCGCCGTTCGGTCCCATCCGTTTTGACTTCTCGCATATCCTTGCGAGCGAAGAGTACGACCGGACCGAAACCTTCCGGTTTGCAACCAACAGCAGGTTCTAGGGTGTTATTGTCATGAAACTTCGTAACTTCGTGTTCGCCGCCTTGCTCCTTGCTGGCTCCACCAGCGCGGCAGGCGCCGCCATGGCCCAGACTAAAGTCTATATCGTAAACGAAACCCGCGTGATGATGGAGAGCAAGCTGGGTACTGCTATGAACCAGCAACTCACAGCGGATGCCCAGCAGGCCGTGGAACAGCTGGGCCTGAAGGCGCTGAAGACCGAGGCTGATACGGAGCGCGCCGCGCTTCAGCCGCAAATCCAGTCGCTGACGCCTGAAGCCATCCAGGCCAATGCGACGCTAAAGACGCGCGTTGAGAACCTGAACAAGAAGTACAACGAGCTGGTGCAGAAATCGTCCGCGCTCGATCAGGGCGTGGAGCAGCAGCGCTCGGCGAACGCCGTTCGCTTCAACTATGCCCTTGTTCCGGCCATCGATGCGGTCGCCAAGCAGGTCGGCGCTGATGTCGTGCTGAGCTATGGATCGGCGCTTTACAACAAGGACTCGGTCGATATCTCGGCGCAGGTTATCGCGAGGCTCGATGCGACCGTGCCGACGATCGAGGCCCTGAAGCCGCTCCTGCCGCAACGGCCGGCTGCGCCCGCAGCACCCACCGCCGGCGGCGGACAGTAATCCAGGGAAACAGGCGGGGGCGGTGATCGATCCGAGATTCTACGAGGTTCCTCAGCCCCTGTCGGCCTTGGACATTGCGACAATGCTGGGGGTCGCCATCGCACGTGGCGACCCTTCGCGTCTGGTAGCGTCGCTGGCGCCTGCAGAGCAGGCTTCGGGTGATGATCTTGCCTTCGTCGAAAACAGGGGCGTCGCGGGCGCCATGAAAGCGGCTGGCATCTGTCTCGCATCGCCCGATGCATCTTCTGCGGTTCCTGATGGGCCGGCCGTCATCGTGATGGCGCATCCGCGCGCGGCGTTCGCCAGGGTGGCGGAACGTCTGGCAAAGCTGCGAACGCTTGAGGCGGGCCAGCCGCCCATCCATGGCGCGGCGCGCGTAGCTTCAAGCGCTGTGCTTGAGCCGGGCGTGGTCATCGGCGCCGGCGCCGCAATCGGAGCGGGCGTCCATGTCGGCGCAAACGCCGTGATCGGGCCTGGAGTGCAGATCGGCGTCAATACGCGCATCGGCGCCAACGCCAATGTCCGCTGCGCGCTGATCGGTGATGGCGTGATCATCTATCCGGGCGCTGTGATTGGTGAGGCTGGATTCGGGCTGGCGGGCGGATCGGCAGGCGCGCGGCTGACACCGCATTTCGGGCGTGTGATCATCCAGAATGGCGTTTCCGTAGGGGCGAGTTCCTGCATCGATCGCGGGCTCTTGGAAGATACGGTTATCGGCGAGAGCAGCCATATCGATAATCTCTGCCATATCGGCCACAACTGCCGCATCGGCGCGCATGTGGTGATGGCCGCGTTTGCGGGCATATCCGGCTCCTGCGAAGTGGGCGATGGCGCGCAGTTCGGCGGGCGGGTCGGGCTCAAGGACCATGTCCGCGTCGGCGCCGGCGCCAGGATCGCTGCGGGGGCCGCTGTCCTGACCGACGTTCCGGCGGGCGAGACCTGGGCAGGATATCCGGCCAAGCCGAGCCGCACATGGATGCGCGAGCTTGCATGGCTGGCGCAGGCGGCGCAAAAGCGTCCGATCGTCAAGGAATAGCCGGGCAGACCGGCCAGGGGCGCCGCCGCATATGGCTGTAACCATCCATCCAACCGCCATCGTCGAGAAGGGCGCCGAACTTGCCGATGGCGTGGATGTGGGCCCGTTCTGCATCGTGTCGGGCAAGGCGCGGCTGGCGGAAAATGTTCGGCTGGTCTCGCACGTCTCGATCGCCGGTTCGACCACGGTGGGCGCGCGTACGACGATCTATCCTTTCGCCTCGCTTGGCCATCCTCCGCAGGACAATCGCTACAAGGGCGAGGACACCCAGCTCATCGTGGGCGCAGACAACCGCATTCGCGAGTCGTCTGTATTGCATATCGGAACCGTCCAGGGGCGCGGGCAGACCGTGGTTGGCGATCGCTGCCTGCTGATGAATGCTTCGCATGTTGGACATGACGGTATCGTCGGCAACGGCGTGACCTATGCCACCCACGCCGTTACGGGTGGACTCGCCGTCGTCGAGGACCTCGTGACCCTCGGGGGCAACTCTGCCGTTCACCAGTTCGGGCGCATCGGGATGGGCGCGTTCATCGGCGGATGCGCGGCTGTCCTCGGAGACGTGATCCCGTTTGGCATGGTGGACAAGCAGGGCGCGCTGCACGGGCTGAATATTGTCGGCCTGAAGCGGCGCGGCGCCTCACGCGAGACGATCCATCTTCTGCGCAATGTCTATCGCGAGTTGTTCCACGGCGCGGGTTATTTTGACGACAGGCTTGCACGCATCACTGAGGCTTCCGCTCATGTACCCGAGGTCAAGCGCATCATCGATTTCATAGCAGCCGGCGAAAAACGGCCACTGTGCGTGCCGAGACCGAGCTGATGTCAGGCGCGCGGCTGGCCATCATTGCCGGGGGCGGCGACCTGCCGCGGCGCATTGCGGAACATGCGCGGCGAACAGGCGGCGATCCTCTGGTGGTGGGACTGAAGGGCTTCGTTGACGCGTCCCTGCTGACGGAGTTCGGCGGTCCGGAGCTTTCTGTCGGCGAGATCGGGCGTCTGATCCAGCTGATGAAAAACGAGCGCTGCGAGGAGATGGTGTTCGCCGGTTCGCTGAAGCGGCCGGATTTTTCCTCGCTGAAGCTCGACCTCAAGGGTATGCAGTCGCTGCCCCGGATTCTCGCTGCGGCGAAGAAGGGCGATGATGCGCTGCTTCGGTCCGTTATGGATGTGTTTGCGGAGGCGGGGTTTCGCATCGTGGGGGCCGATGACGTGCTGGGTGATCTGCGGGTCGGGCCGGGACCGCTGGGTGCGATTTCGCCGGGGCAGGACCATTGGTCGGACATCCGGCGCGCGGCGGAGGTCGCGAAGATCTCTGGTTCGCTTGAGATTGGCCAGGGCGCCGTGGTGTGCGCTGGCCTGGTTCTCGCCGTGGAGGCGCAGGAAGGGACTGACCGGATGCTGGACCGCATACCGGAACTCGTCGCAGAGATACGCGGGACGCCCGAGGCGCGGCGCGGCGTTCTGGTTAAGGCGGCCAAGCCGCAGCAGGAGCGGCGGATCGACCTGCCGACGATCGGGCTGACGACAGTCGCCGGGGTCGCCAGGGCCGCGCTGGCGGGCATTGCGGTCGAGGCGGGCGCGGCATTGGTTGTGGACCGCGAGGCGGTGGCGGCTGCCGCTGATGCAGCGGGGCTGTTCATAGTCGGCTTCACCGCGGCAGACATCACGTGAGTCACGTCTATCTCGTTGCGGCGGAGGATTCCGGAGACGCCATCGGCGCGGATGTGATCGACGCGATGCGTGCGAAGGATCCGGCCGTGAGGATTTCGGGGATCGGCGGTGAGCGGATGCGCGCGAAGGGCGTGTCGGCCGATATCGACATGTCGGGGCTGGCGGTGCTCGGCTTGATCGAAGGGCTGAAGGCCTACGGGCGCGTCAAGCAGGCAGTGGAGGATACGGCGGACGCGATTGCGAAGGTCGATCCTGACAGTGTTGTCCTGATCGACAGCTGGGGCTTCATGTGGCGCGTGGCGCGGGCGCTGAAGATGCGCGGCGTGCGGGCGAAGCGGATCAAGCTGATCGGGCCTCAGGTGTGGGCGACGCGGCCGGGGCGGGCGCGCGTGCTGGCGCAATGGGTGGACCACCTGCTGTGCATCCACCAGTTCGAG
>JBMOGP010000253.1:0-4598 GCA_049318285.1 Hyphomonadaceae bacterium | reverse complement strand
ATCATCGCGTTGATCGCAGACGACCCGCCGATCACCTTGCCGCGCGGATAGGCCAGCGCGCGCCCATTCAAGCCCGGCACGCCTTCCGTCCTGAACATCCAGTCCGCGCGCGGATTGCCGATCGCAAACAGGTAGCCGACGGGGATGTGAAACCAGATCCAGTCATCCTTGCCGCCAGCCTCAAGCAGCAACACGCGGTTCCCCGGATCCTTCGAGAGCCGGTTCGCCAGCAGGCAGCCCGCGCTGCCCGCCCCCACAATGATGTAATCGAACCGATCGCCCATGAGGCTACATCGGCCAGCGCGCGTGAAGGATCAACCACCTTCCGCCAACGCGCAGGTCAAGCTTGAACGCTTTCGTCCCAGCTGCCATCCTCAGGAAAAGACTTCGGGAGGACTTCCATGCCGCTGCGCTCAACGCTCCTGGCCGGTCTGTGCGCTCTCGCCCTGCCGGGCTGCGTTGTCTCCGTCACCGATACTGAACGGCTGGCGCCCCTCGCACCGCTCGCCCACCCACCGATCATCAACGACGCGCCCCACGGCATCTCGCAAGCGCGCCTGGCCGTACTCGACGCCACGATGAAGCGTTACGTCGCCGACCAGAAGCTCGCCGGCGCCGTGGTGATGATCCATCAGGACGGCCGCGAAGTCTTCTCCGAGGCCTATGGCTGGCGCGACCGCGAGGCCAGCGACCGTATGGAGGAAGACGACATCTTCCGCATCGCCTCGCAGACCAAGGCGCTGACCAGCGTCGCGATCATGATGCTGATGGAGGAAGGCAAGCTCCTGCTCGAAGATCCTCTGAGCAAGCACCTGCCCGAATGGTCGAAGACCACGGTCGCCGTCGCAAAGGAAAAAGGCGGCTACGATATCGTGCCAGCCAGGCGCGCCATCACCATTCGCGACCTGCTCAGCCATTCCGCCGGCATCTCCTACGGCTCAGGCCCCGGCGAACAGGCGTGGCGGGAGGCTGGCATTTTCGGCTGGTACTTCGCCGACAGGACCGTCCCAGTCTCCGAGATCGTCGCGAAGATGCCGGCACTCCCCATGGCCGCGCAGCCAGGCGAGCAATGGGTCTATGGCTATAACACCGACATTCTCGGCGTCGTCGTCGAGAAGCTGTCAGGCCAGTCGCTCGATGCCTTCTTCAGGCAGCGCCTGATCGATCCGCTCGGCATGGAGGACACCAGCTTCTGCCTGCCGCCGGAAAAGTCCGAACGCCTAGCGGTCGTCTACTCGGCCAAGGACGGTAAATCCGAGCGCGCGCCCAATCCAGGCAGCTGGCAGGGCTCCGGCCATATCGGTCAGGGCCACTATCTGAACGGGCCCTGCAAGGCATTCGCCGGCGGCGCCGGCCTCCTGTCCACCGCGCGCGACTATTCACGCTTCCTCGAAATGCTCCGCCAGGGCGGCGCATTCGAAGGCCGTCGCTACCTCTCGCGCAAGAGCGTCGAACAGATGAGCCAGGACGCGCTGGTGAGCGCAACCTTCCAGCCTGGCCAGGGCTTCGGCCTTGGCTTCCGCATCACGGAAGACCCAGGCGCCATGGGCAATCTCGGCTCAAAGGGCGATTATGGCTGGGGCGGCGCCTATCACTCGACCTACTGGGTCGATCCCGCCGAAGGCCTCACCGTGACCTTCATGACGCAGCTCATCCCCGCCGGCGGTCTCGACACACAGGCCAAGCTGCGCGCGCTGATCTATGCGGCGCTGGAGTGAGCATCGATACGCCAGGGGAGCAGATCAGCAGCTTCGGTCACGCCTGCGACGGGCAGGCAGCTTTCGGCGACGACTGTGCAAGGCCGGCCAGTCAAGGCACGCCGGTTTCGCTTCGCGAAAGCCGCGCTGCGCGCTTCTCCGAGCTTCGGCGCTGGCGTCACTTTGGGTACGCGCCCGATGCAGAGGCAATGAAGACGTCCGGGTGGCTTCCTGAAAGCACCCGCAACACGGCAGGCGAGCGCGCCTGACCGCTACGGCGTGACATCCCGCGCGTACGTGAATGTTCCACACAGCGCGGTCTCCGCCAGCGGCGGCCACTGATCGCCATTGAACGCCGCGATGGTGATATCTTCCGTGGAAGCGTTCGCCTTTGTGTATGTCGCAAGAAAGCTGGTCTTGTCGCAGAACCCGCCATTGGCCGACCCAGGCGGCACGATCTCGTCATCGACCGCATACATCGCGACGTCGTCCGGCTTCACCTTCTGTCCGTCCGCCGCGACGAAGACAGGCGTGAAATCGAACAGCGGCGCGCCCTGCGCTGCCCCGCCCGGCATCGACGTGGTGTCGAGGATGTAGCCATTGCCGAACTGGAAAACCGCGCCTTCGGGCAGGTTCACCGATTTCTGAGGCGTCGGCGTCAGCGTGAGCACGCCCGGCGTGAAACTCATCGCCGTCGTCGACATCGCCTCATACTTGCGTGGCGGTCCAACCGGCGCGGGCGTGAAAACCGCCTCGGGATCGTCCTGCCCCATCTCCTCCGCAGTCGGCTCCACAGGAGCGGCCGGCGCCGGATCGGCGGCCGGCTGGCATCCGGCCATCATCGCCGCCGCAACGGCCCCCGTCAGGAATGTCGCCGCAATACGCATCTCGTCTCTCCGCTGCGCCCGTCAACCGCCAGCCGGAGGCGCGGACCTGATCTCGAATGGCTCGCACTCTTCAGAAGTCTCTGCAAGATCAGCAGTCCCGCGCGTCGAGAGCCTCGCCGCCTCTGCCCTGGCCTTCGCAGCGTCGACGCCGGACCGCAGCCACGCATCGCGCGCCGCCTCAAGCAGCGCATCCGGCTTGCGCTCCGATTGCGCCAGCCGAAGCGCGGCGCATTTCAACGCATTCGCCGCAGAGACGTCATCCTCGATGGTCACGCGTGGCGCGCCCTGCGCAAAGGCGGCGCCTGCAAGGCCAAGCAAGATGAAGAACGGCGCAACAGGACGCATCTGAAACCTCGTTCTCTTCCAGAACCTACAGCGCCATGGCGGCAGATTGAAGGCCGGATCGCGGCCGCACTACCGCGTCAACCCGAGCGAGCGCGCCATGACGTGATAGATCTCGTTCTGCTCCATCACGCCTGAGAACAGGTTGGCGCCCGGCCCGCCCGCGAAGATTGCAACATCTTCCCCACCATGCGTTTCAGAACCCAGCGGGATCAGAGCCTGCTGCCGGAAGCCCAGTGCGGTCGTGTCGACGTTTGTAAGATCCGGCCGGTCGCACAGCCACTTGTCATCCGGCTGCTTCCTGCAAACCGAGCCCGGACCGTTGGCGAAACTCAGCGTCGTGTAAGGCTTGCCGTCCGCCGCCAGCGCCAGCTTGCCGTTCTCCTTCACCAGGCCAAGAATCGGGTTTCCGCGCTGCGGATAACCCTGCATGGCCAGCGTGTGCGAATGGTCAGCCGTGACGACGATCAGCGTCTCTTCCGGATTGGTCATCGCAACAGCCTGCGCGATGGCCTCATCGAGCGCCACTGCATCGCCAAGCGCACGTTGGGCATCGCCCGCATGCAGGGCGTGATCGACACGCCCCCCTTCGATCATGAGCACATAGCCGTTCGGATTGCGCGACAGACGCGTGATCGCAGCCTCCGTCATGCCGGCGATCGTCGGCTCGCCGCGGACATCCTTTGCCCTGTCGAGCTCATACTGCATATGGCTGGGCTCGAAGAGACCGAGCACCTGGATGTCGCTGTCGAAGTTGATCTGCTCGAACGCGCCGATGCCGATCGCAACCTTGCGCTCGGGATGCCCCTCCAGCCATTCCTCGGCGAGATTGCGACCATCCTGCCTGCGGCCCTTCTGCTCGGGATATTCCGGATCAGCCATCGTGTTCGGCAGGAAGCCCGAACGGCCGCCGCCGAGGATCACCTCGAACCCGTCACCATTCGTCTTGCCCCAGTCAACCAGCTGCATCGCGATGTCGGTGCATCCGGCAGCCCTGCCGGCGGCCGATATGTCCGCGTCGGACTCCCAGTCGCGCTCGGTGGTCTGAGCATAGGTTGCAGCAGGGGTCGCGTGCGTGATGCGCGCCGTCGAAACGATGCCCGTCGCCATGCCGCGCGCTTCGGCCTGCTCCCACAGGGTTGTCGTTCCAGCCGTCCTGGCGGTCGCGCAGTCCGCAAGGCTGGCGGCCTGTGTCACACCGATCGAGCCGTTGTAGGACTTGACGCCAGCCGTCATCGCCACGGCGGTCGGCGCCGAATCGGCGACCTGCGAGTCATGTGTGTAGGTCTTCGAGAAAGCCGAGTACGGCAGCTTGTCCATTGCGAGCTGATAGCTCTCGCCATCCCGTCCCTTCACCTGCCCGGCATAGATACGCGCCGCCGTGATGGTCGAGACGCCCATGCCGTCACCGACGAAGAGAATGACGTTCTTCGCACGCGGCTGGCCGCGGGCGGCGATACGCGCCTCGATCGCCGCGCTGGCCTTGACGTAATAGCTGTCCCCCGCCTGCACAGGCGCGGCAACATCCGCGGGGCGATCAGGTGTGGTGGCGCAGGCAGCGAGGCTGAGTGCGAGCGTGGAAACTGCAAGCGTGCGAATCATGATGGGGCTCCCGCCGACTTGATTGCGGGGAACCTAGTCGACGGATGCGACACTTCCGAGTCGTAATATT
>JBMOGP010000252.1:0-4615 GCA_049318285.1 Hyphomonadaceae bacterium | reverse complement strand
AATACTCAAACAGCTTCGCATCCCGCTCGGCGCGCTTCTTCGCCGCTTCAAGAATATGCGCAGCCAAGACCTTCTTGGTCCCCTTGCCCTTCAGCGTCGCCGCCGGATCGAGATGGTGGCGGTCAACCAGCGCCCTTAGCTCCCTGGCGTCGAATTTCGCCAGCCGCGCCTCGAAGCCAGAAGCGTCCTTCCTGTATTCCACCAGCGGATGAAAGTTCTCGATGCTGCGATCGGCGAGACGCTTCTCGGCCAACTCCTGACCAAACTTCGCCAGCGTATCCTCGAGCTTCTTTCCGAATGCAGGATTGGAAGCGGCCTCTTCCGTTACAACCTTGAAAAGGCTAGACAGCGCACGGTCGATCATCTCGCCACCTCAGATCAGCCCGGCGCGCTCGCGGAACTCGGCCGCGAAAGTCCGGATCACCTGCGCCGCTGCGCCATACTTCTGCTCGAGCGTCCGCTTCTGTTCAGACCACTCAGCAGCCCGTGCGATCTGCTCAGCCTGAGGAATTCGGGTGTCGAACACGTGGAACTGTTCCTTCAGCATCGCCGCCTCACTCGCATGCAAGGTGTTGTGATCCTCGAACTTGGTGATCAGCGTCCAGATACGCTCGTCGGTGAAACGCCTCTGCTCCATCGATCGCAGCGCGCGCTTGCGAAATGCGAAGATGCCCAGGCGCGAGACATAATCCGGAATCGTCGGGATCACGATGAATTCCGACAACTCGATTGCGGCCTCGGCAAACATCGAGATGCCCGGCGGGCAATCGAACAGCACAAGGTCGTAACTGTCGCCCACATTCTCGATCGCCGAACTGGTCAGCCGAGAGAACCGGGTGTTCAGCTGGCGAATGTCGAACCCCTGCGACACCCATTTCTCCAGCGCATGACGCTCGATATAGCGGAACTCCGGGGTCGAGATCAGAAGGTCGAGCGCCGGATCACCGGCGATGTCGCTCACACGGCTGGCGATGAACTCGCGAAAAAACCGCGGCTCACCGCCATAGACATACTGGTTGAAGTATTCGTCGATCGTCCGCCCGTTCCTGCGCAGGTCGATCCAGCGATCCTGCCCGGCCAGCATCATCGAGACGTTGGACTGCGGATCGAGGTCGATCACGAGCACACGCATCCCCTCGCTCGCCAGCGCCTCGGCGAGGCTCGCGACCGTGGTCGACTTGCCCACGCCGCCCTTCATGTTGATGACGGAAACCAAGCGCGGCGTCACCAGCGCAACTCCACTTGTGCCAGAGGGAATAACCGGACGTTCAAGCCGTCGTGCGCTTTGGCGCCGAGGTCAAGCAACCAAAGGTGATTTTGGCGACGAAAACCCTACGGCCCGCCGGCCGGAGGCGTGGCCGGGGGCGGCGGTTCGGGCGGCAGGAACGGGTTCGTGCCGGGCTCGATATAAACCAGTCCGACTTCCTCGTTGTAGCGGGCAACACGCTCTTCCTCGGCCTTGTTGATGGCGTCGATCCGCCTGCGCTCCTTCGTCAGCGCCTGCTGGTCCCTGACCCGCTCGAGGCCCGCCTGAACCTCGGGATCGGCCCACTGGTTGGGCAGGACCCAGACGCAGAACCCAACGATCAGGCCAGCGCCGATGATTGCGTAGTTCCAGTACTTCCAGCCAAAGTTTATCGGCTTCCAGTACGATGAGGATTTTGAATCGTCTTGCATCTCAAACCGGCTTCAATTCTGGCGGCACAAACTTTTCGCGCAACGTTACAAGCTCCTCGGCGACCGAGGGATGCAACGCGCAGGTGCGGTCGAAATCGGCCTTTGTCGCGCCCATCTTTACGGCGATCGCCACCGCCTGGATGATTTCCGGAGCGTCCGGTCCAACAATATGAACGCCCACCACGCGCTCATCCTCGGCCCGCACCACGATCTTCATTAGCACACGTTCCTCATCCCCCGTGAGCATATCTTTCATGGGACGAAACCGTGTCTTGTAGATGTCCACCTGCCCGAACTGGCGGCGCGCCTCCGCCTCGGTCATCCCCACCACGCCAACGGGCGGCTGGGCGAAAACGGCGATCGGCACGTGGGCATGATCGAACTGGGTCGGCAGGTTCATGTATTCCGTCTGGGCAAACGCCTGCGCTTCGCGGATCGCGACGGGGGTCAGATTCAGCCTGTCCGTCACGTCTCCCACGGCGAAGATGTGCGCCGTGCTTGAGCGCGAATAGCCGTCTACCTCGACCGCACCCTTGTCGTTCACTTTCACGCCGGCCTTCTCAAGACCAAGCCCGCGCGTATGCGGTTCGCGACCGACAGCGAACAACACCTTGTCCGCCGTCACGCTCTCGCCATTCGACAGCGTCACAGTGAGCTTGCCGTCATCCTTCGCGATGGCCTTGGGCGAGGCATGTGTGATCACCCTCACGCCCTTCCGCTTCAACTCATCATGCACATGCGTGCGAACATCATCGTCAAATCCGCGCAGCACTGTCTCGCCGCGATAGACGAGGCACACGCGCGCGCCGAGCCCGCGCATGATCCCTGCGAACTCGACGGCGATATAGCCTCCGCCGATGATCACGATGTGCTCGGGTATCTCATCCAAGTGAAACATCTCGTTGGACGAGATCGCGAGGTCGATGCCCTCGACATCCCTGGGCATGATCGGCGAGCCACCCGTCGCGATCAGGATTTTCTTCGCCGTCACCGTGCGGCCGGACATCACCAGCTTCAACGTGTGCGCATCGACGAACTCCACCCGCTCCTCGATGATCTCCGCGCCCGAATTGCGCAGGTTGCGGGCATAGATGCCGGACAGCCGGTCGATCTCCCGGTGCATCCGGTCCATGAACAGGTTGTGGTCATAGGTCGCGTTGTCGACGTTCCAGCCATAGCCCTTCGCGTGGGCGATCGCGCTGCCGAACTCACTCGCATAGACCATGTACTTCTTGGGAATGCAGCCGCGCACCACGCAGGTACCGCCAGTGCGATATTCCTCCGCCACTGCCACCTTCGCGCCGGACATTGCCGCCAGCCGCGAGGCGCGAACGCCGCCTGAACCGGCGCCGATCACGAACAGGTCATAGTCAAAAGCCATCAGGCGCCCCGAGGTGCTAACATGGCCTTATCTAGGGATTTGCGGGCGATGGCGAAAGCCTGCCCTTACTTCACAGCCAGCGGCCAGGCCGGGCCAACACCGCTCGCCGGCTTGCCCGGCGCATCCGCGCGATAAGTGTAGAGCGGCTTGCCCTTGTAGGCCCACTGCTTCGAACCATCATCGCGTGTGACCACGGTCCAGTCGCCGTCATCCGCCGCGCCGGCCGCAGCAGCCAGCGGAGGCCACGCCGTCGCGCAGGCATTGTTGCAAGCCGACTTGCCCGCCATGCGATCGTTCGCAAACGTGTAGAGTGGCTTGCCATCCGGCGCGATGAACGCGCCGTCTTTCTCTGTGACCCCCGGAGGGCTCGCCCACGCAGCGCCGCTCAGGGCGATCATCGTGACAACAACCAGACCAGCAAGAGAGCGCATCGTAATCATTCCTGCAACCGGCGCAGCTCAGCGCCGGTCTTCAGGGTATCACCCGCACGCTGGCGGGCAATCTCAGTTCGGGAGCACCATGCCCGGCGGCAGCTGGGGCACGCCCTCAGGCTGCGGCGGCGGGGCGGGGGCCGCCCCCGTCGGCCAGCCGGAATTCACGCGCGCAACGGCACGCGTCGCAGCTTCCTTGGCGAGCCCGTCGAGCAGGGCCATCGGGTCCTGCATCGCGATCTCCTGCCGTTCCACAACCGCCTTGCCTTCTTTAGAGACCAGGAGCTTGTGCAGGAAATCGAGCTCCTTGATGTTGAACTCCCGGCTCAGGCTGGCGACCAGCGACGTCTTCACGTCAGGAAGCTTGCTTTCCATCTCGCGATTGATGGCGATCAGCGTCTGGTTCACCTGATCCTGGCTGATCGAGCCCTGATACATCAGGCCTTGCACCTGCTGGCGGGCAAACTGGGCGGTCATGCCCTCGTTGATCACCACGTCGGCGATCTTGGCGGCCAGCCTTTCCTCGCCCACCGGAACCCCCACCGGCTGGCAGGCAGCCAGGCCAAGCACGGCGCCGGCGAGAGCGGTTTTCCACAAGGTCATCGGGTCTCTCCTGTCCGTATCGGTATCCGGTTGCGGCTGGCCTGTACCATCCGTCGCGACCAATCCCTAGAGCTTTTGGCGTCGCGGGATCCTAGCGCGCATCGACAAACCGCGCGCCGGCCTCTTCCCCAACGATCACGCGGTCCGCCATGCCGATGAACAGCCCGTGCTCCACCACGCCCGGCAGGTTATCGAGCAGCACGGAAAGTTCGATCGGGTCGGCAATCACCCCGCAGGCGAGGTCGAGAATCAGGTGACCGCCATCTGTATGCAGCAGGCTTTCCGCCGTCGCCATCCGCCACGACGATGTGGCAGCCGCCATACCAGCATCGGCCATCCGCCAGTGGATCCGCCGCCGCGTCAGCTCGGCCCCGAAACCATTGATCTCCACCGGCAGGGCAAATCTGCCAAGATGCTCGACCTGCTTTGACAGGTCCGTGATCACGACCATCCGGTCGGACGCCTCCGCAATGATCTTCTCGCGCAGCAGCGCCGCCCCGCCGCCCTTGATCAGATTGAGGTC
>JBMOGP010000251.1:0-4619 GCA_049318285.1 Hyphomonadaceae bacterium | reverse complement strand
ACGGCCCGATGCCGCAGACCCGCGAGCACATCCTGCTCGCCCGTCAGGTCGGCGTTCCGGCGCTGGTGATCTTCCTGAACAAGGTCGACATGGTCGACGACAAGGAACTGCTCGAGCTGGTCGAACTCGAAGTTCGCGAACTGCTGTCGTCCTACGATTTCCCGGGCGACGATATTCCGATCATCCCGGGCTCGGCCCTGGCAGCCGTTGAAGGCCGCGATCCGGAAATCGGCGAGCAGGCGATCCTGAAGCTGATGGCTGCCGTCGACGCCTACATCCCGACGCCTGAGCGTCCGCTCGACATGCCGTTCCTGATGGCGATCGAAGATGTGTTCTCGATCTCCGGTCGCGGAACCGTCGTCACCGGCAAGGTTGATCGCGGTATCGTGAAGGTTGGCGACGAAGTCGAAATCGTCGGCATCCGCGACACGCAGAAAACCATCTGCACGGGCGTCGAGATGTTCCGCAAGCTGCTCGATCAGGGCCAGGCTGGCGACAACGTCGGCATCCTCGTTCGCGGCATCGATCGCGAGCAGGTCGAGCGCGGCCAGGTGCTGTGCAAGCCCGGCTCGGTCAAGCCGCACAAGAAGTTCGAAGCCGAGGTATACGTCCTCAACAAGGACGAGGGTGGCCGTCACACGCCGTTCTTCGCCAACTACCGTCCGCAGTTCTACTTCCGTACGACCGACGTGACGGGCATCGTTGAGCTCCCGGCCGGCACCGAGATGGTCATGCCTGGCGACAACATCAAGCTCGTCGTCTCGCTGATCGCACCGATCGCGCTCGAAGAGAAACAGCGCTTCGCCATCCGCGAAGGCGGCCGTACCGTTGGTTCGGGCGTCGTCGCCAAGATCATCGAGTAGTCCTCGATTGATCGACTGAACACGAGAAGGGGCGTCAGGGAAACCTGGCGCCCTTTCGCTTTAACAACGATGGGATGCTTGGCTGGACATCAGTCTCTGGATCAATCCAGTGCAGGAGGGCGCGTTTGAGGCCCAAGAGCGCGTGGCCGCGCGGACCATGGGTCCCCTATGGCTGCCGTATCGGGCGGGCGATCTGGAATGTGGGGCAGGTGGGCGATGCGCCATTTGAGGTCCAACGCTTCAGCTTCCCGACCCCCGCGAGAACTGATTCCTGCGCCAGAAATCCAGAAACCGTGAAGCTGACGTGGCCCAGATCAGAAATCATTGTCCGGCCCTCGAGCCTGGAGGGGCCGCCAAGCCGGTCGCTGGCAAGTCGATCTGCCGAAAACATTGGGCTGATTGACCCCGGATACAGATTCTTGCCGCCTGCGGCAGCTCGCCTCAAACTCGCGCTTGACGGGACCGGGGAGGGCGCGTAGTACCCCGGCTCGTTTCCGACCGGCTTAGCCGTATCCGAGGATTCTCGGGTAAACGTAAGCCACGGAAGCAAAAGGAAAAACTCAACGCGTGCGGCGGCCCTCCGGGGGATACTTCCCGGTCAGGCGGCTTTTGCGCTGTTTCGGTGGTACCGATGGCACAGCAGAATATCCGAATCCGCCTGAAGGCGTTCGATCACAGGGCGCTGGACATGTCCGCGCGCGAGATCGTGTCGACCGCAAAGCGCACGGGCGCCCAGGTTCGCGGCCCGGTTCCGCTGCCCACCCGCATCGAGAAATTCACCGTCAACCGTTCGCCCCACATCGACAAGAAGTCGCGCGAGCAGTTCGAGATCCGCACGCACAAGCGCGTGCTCGACATCGTTGACCCGACCCCGCAGACGGTCGACGCCCTCATGAAACTCGACCTCTCGGCCGGCGTCGCCGTCGAGATCAAGCTGGGGAACAGCTAATGCGTACCGGAGTCCTCGCCAAGAAAATCGGGATGACTCGCGTGTTCGCCGCTGACGGCGCGCACGTCCCCGTGACCGTGCTCTCTCTGGAAGGCTGCCAGGTCGTCGGCGTCAAGAAGGACGAAGTCCGCCAGGCGGACATCATCAAGAAGGGCGAGAAAGTCGGCACGCGTCAGGCCAATGACGGCTATAGCGCGCTCGTCCTCGGCGCGGGCACGCGCAAGGCCAAGAACGTCAACAAGTCGCTCCGCGGCGCCTTCGCCAAGGCCGCTGTCGAGCCCAAGGCCGTCCTCCGCGAATTCCGCGTTCCTGCCGACATGCTGCTCGAAGTCGGCGCCGAGATCAGCGCAGACCACTTCGTCGCAGGCCAGAAGGTCGACGTTGTCGGCATCACCAAGGGCAAGGGTTTTGCCGGCGCGATGAAGCGCTGGAACTTCGGCGGTCTCGAGGCCTCGCACGGCGTGTCCGTGTCGCACCGCTCGCACGGCTCCACCGGTCAGCGTCAGGACCCGGGCCGCGTGTTCAAGGGCAAGAAGATGGCCGGCCACCTCGGCATGGAGCGCGTCACGACCCAGAACCTGGAAATCGTGCGCACCGATGCAGAGCGCGGCCTGATCCTCGTGAAAGGCGCCGTCCCCGGCGCTGACAACAGCTGGGTCGAGATCCGCGACGCCGTGAAGGCCAAGGACAACAAGGGCGCCCCGTCGCCCGCCGGCCTCGTGAAGAAGGGCTGAGCCTCATGAAACTCCCAGTCGTCAAACTTGATTCAGCCAAGGCCGGCGAGATCGAACTTTCGGACGCCGTGTTCGGCATCTCCGAGATCCGCTCGGACATCCTCCAGCGCATGGTTCGCTACCAGCTCTCCAAGCGCCAGGCTGGCACGCACTCGACGCAGAACCGCGACGACGTCTCGGTCACCACCAAGAAGCTCTATCGCCAGAAGGGCACGGGCGGCGCTCGTCACGGTTCGCGCAACGCACCGATCTTCGTCGGCGGTGGTGTCGCCCACGGTCCGCACCCGCACAGCCACGCGCATGGCCTTCCGAAAAAGGTCCGCGCCATGGCGATGAAGCACGCGCTCTCCGCCAAGGTGAAGGACGAAGCCCTGATCGTTCTCGACGGCTTCGAAGGCGAGAAGACCAAGGACCTGGTCGCCCAGCTCAAGGCGCTCGGAATCAAGAACGCCCTGTTCATCGGCGGCTCTGAAGTGAACGAGAAGTTCGCCAAGGCCGCCCGCAACATCCCCAACATCGATGTGCTCCCGCTCGCCGGCCTGAATGTCTACGACGTTCTCCGCCGCAAGACGCTGGTGCTGTCGCGTGAAGCGGTCGAAGGCGTGAATGCGCGCTTCGCCGAAGCCGAGAAGGCGTAAGTCATGGCCGCTCCCAAGGCTCTCCACTACACGCGCCTCACGGCGCCGATCATTACCGAGAAGTCGACCATGCTCTCCGAGCAGAACAAGGTTGTCTTCCGCGTGCCTCTCGACGCGACAAAGCCGCAGATCAAGGAAGCGGTTGAAGCGCTGTTCAACGTCAACGTGGTTGGCGTCAACACGCTCATCGTCAAAGGCAAATCGAAGTTTTTCCGCGGCGTCCCGGGCAAGCGCTCGGACGTCAAGAAAGCGATCGTGACGTTGAAGGACGGACAGTCCATCGACGTGACGACCGGGCTCTGAGGATAAGGCGTCATGGCACTTAAAACCTTCAACCCGACTTCGCCAGGCCGTCGCCAGCTCGTGCTGGTCGACCGTTCGGGCCTGCACAAGGGCGCGCCGGTCAAGGCGCTCACAGAGGGCAAGCACTCATCGGGCGGCCGCAACAACCTTGGCCGCCGCACGTCGCGCTGGCGTGGGGGCGGTGCCAAGAAGCGCTACCGCATCATCGACTTCAAGCGCCGCAAGTGGGATATGCCCGCGACTGTCGAACGGCTGGAGTACGATCCGAACCGCACGGCGTTTATCGCGCTGATCAAGTACACCGATGGCGAGCTGGCCTACATCATTGCCCCGCAGCGCGTTGATGTCGGTGACACGATCATTGCCGGCGAAGGCGTCGACATCAAGCCGGGCAATGCCCTGCCGCTCAAGTCGATCCCGGTTGGCACGATCATCCACAACATCGAGATGAAGCCGCTCAAGGGCGCGCAGATCGCGCGTTCGGCTGGGTCCTACGCCCAGCTCGTCGGTCGTGGCGATGGCTACGCCCAGGTGAAGCTCTCGTCCGGCGAAGTCCGTCTGATCCCGGAAGGCTGCATGGCCTCGATCGGCGCGGTCTCGAACCCGGACAACATGAACGAAGTGCTCGGCAAGGCCGGCCGCAACGTGAACAAGGGCTGGCGTCCGCACGTTCGCGGCGTCGCGATGAACCCGGTCGATCACCCGCATGGTGGTGGTGAAGGCAAGACGTCCGGCGGACGTCACCCGGTGACGCCGTGGGGCAAGAAGACCCGCGGTCCGAAGACCCGCAAGAACAAGTCGACCGATCGCCTGATCGTGCGTCGTCGGCACAAAGCGTAACGGAGAGAAGCAAGATGTCCCGTTCCGTATGGAAAGGCCCCTTCGTCGACGGTTACCTGCTCAAGAAGGCAGGTACCGCCCGTGGAGCCGCGCGCTCGACGCCGATCAAGACCTGGTCGCGCCGCTCGACGATCCTGCCCGATTTCATCGGCCTGACCTTCCAGGTTCACAACGGCAAGAGCTTCGTGCCGGTCAACGTCTCGGAAGAGATGGTGGGCCACAAGTTCGGCGAGTTCGCGCCGACGCGCACGTTCCATGGCCATGGCGGCGACAAGAAAGTCGCCAGAAAGCC
>JBMOGP010000250.1:0-4632 GCA_049318285.1 Hyphomonadaceae bacterium | reverse complement strand
AGAAGCGCGTCGAGAGCTTGCGCATCTCGGAAATCTTCCGCGCCCACGTCATCGATACCACGAATGAGAGCTTCATCTTCGAGGTAACCGGCGCGAGCCAGAAGATCGACCAGTTCGTCGAACTCATGCGCCCGCTCGGTCTCGTGGAGGTCTCGCGCACCGGAGTGCTCAGCATCCAGCGGGGGAAGGACAAGGCAGGATGACGCGTGCAATCAAGAGACATCCCTACCGCGCAGCCTTTGTCGCCATGCTCGTCGCGCTGGCTGTTGCGTGCTCGGCTTCGACCGACGTTGGCCTCACTGTCGATGTCGGCGGCACGCCCGAGAAGACGCTGGAAGCCGCGATGCAGGCCGACCGGGGTTTCGCTGCGATCGCCAGGGCTGAGGGGCCTAAAGCCGCCTTCCTGAAATACATGCACCCGACCGACGCGAAATTCCTGCAGCCAGGCGCGGTCGTGCAGGGCGCGGAAGCGATCGCGGCGGGCTTCGCCCAGTCGCCGCCCGGTTTCGCAATCGCCTGGGAGCCTGATGGCGGGCAGGGCTCGGCCTCGGGCGATCTTGCCGTCACAACGGGCCTCTACACCATCAGCATGGGCGCGACGCCAATCGAGAAGGGTCGCTATGTGACGGTCTGGAGCAGGGACGCAGCCGGCGAACTCAAGGCCACGATGGAAATGAGCGTGCCGGATCCGGTCGTCCAGCCAAACACGGCGCCCGATCCGGAAGGGCGGCCCGGTTAAGCATGGCGGGCCAAACCGCGAAATCAGTTTCCGAATACCTGCCGTTCGCGTATTGGGGCGGCCAAATTGCCAGGGTGAACCGCGATGAAAGTCTATTACGAAGCCGACGCCGATCTCTCGATCATCCAGTCCAAGAAGGTCGCCGTCATCGGTTATGGCAGCCAGGGCCACGCCCACGCCCTCAACCTGCGCGAGAGCGGCGTGAAGGACCTTGTCGTCGGCCTCCAGCCCAGCTCCGGGTCGAAGCCCAAGGCCGAGCAGGAAGGGCTGAAAGTCGTCACGCCCACCGAGGCTGCCAAATGGGCCGACGTGATGATGATCCTGACGCCTGATGAAAAGCAGGCTGTGATGTACGCCAACGAGATCGAGCCGCACACGCGCAAGGGCCAGCATCTGATGTTCGGCCACGGCTTCAACATCCACTACGGCCTGATCAAGCCGCGTGCGGACATGGACGTGTCGCTGTCCGCCCCCAAGGGGCCGGGCCACACGCTGCGCAACCAGTACCAGCAGGGCCGCGGCCTGCCGGGCCTCATCGCCATCCACCAGGACGCCTCGGGCCTCGCGCAGGCGGTCGCGCTCTCCTATTCGAAAGCCATCGGCAACACCCGCGCCGGCGTTATCCAGACATCCTTCCGCGAAGAGACCGAGACCGATCTCTTCGGCGAACAGGCGGTGCTCTGCGGCGGCCTCGTCGAACTGATCAAGGCCGGTTACGAAACGCTGGTCGAGGCCGGCTATGCGCCGGAGATGGCCTATTTCGAATGCCTCCACGAGGTGAAGCTGATCGTCGACCTGATCTATGAAGGCGGCATCGCCAACATGAACTACTCGATCTCCAACACGGCCGAATTTGGCGAATACGTGACTGGTCCGCGGATCATCACGTCCGACACCAAGGCCGCGATGAAAAAGGTGCTTGACGATATCCAGTCGGGCCGCTTCGCCCGCGACTGGGTGCTCGAGAACCAGGCCGGCGCCCCGTCCTTCCAGGCCATGCGCAACAAGATGAGCAATCATCCGATCGAAGAAGTCGGCGAGAAGCTCCGCGGCATGATGCAGTGGTCGAAGTCCAACCGTCTCGTCGACCGCAAGCGGAACTAGCGCGCCGGTCGAGCGGGCAGAGGGGCGGGCATGCACAGGCTCTTCATCGTCCTCCCAGTCTATGCCGCGGTGGTCATTTTCCTGCCGCGGCAGGACTGGTTCAGGCCGTTCGCGGACCAGGTCGCCAGCATTCATCCGGATACGTCATTCTGGGTATCGATGTGTCTTGGCGCGGCGGCGGCGCTGGCCTTCTGGGTCATCCGCAACCGCCCGTTCAAATGGATGTTCGCAAAGCCCCGCGTCACCGAGGTGATCGGCATGGGCCTGCTGGGCGTCATAATCGCTGCGGTGTTCGATATCTTCGAGCGTCTCGCCGAAATGCCCACCAGCCTCGTCAACATGATGCTTCTGCCGATAGGCTTCATGGTGTCGGAAGCGGTCTTTCTCGCCCTGCAATGGCGCATGCAGAAACGCGACGAGGACTAGGATGTTCACTTACCGCCTCGCCACCGAGGACGATCTCCCCGCCATCCGCGCGCTGATGGATGTCGCTATCGCGGAGCACCTGAAGGCCTTCCTCGATCCGGCGCAGGTCGAACTGTCGAAATCCATCATGGGCCTCGATACCCAGCTGATCGCCGACCGCACATATTTCCTCGTTGAGGCGGAGGGCAGGCTCGCCGGATGCGGCGGCTGGTCCCGGCGCGCCACGCTCTATGGCGGTGATCATTCCACGTCACAGCGCAACGCCGCCCTGCTCGATATCGCCAGGGACGCTGCACGCGTCCGCGCCATGTACACGCATCCGGATTTCGCACGCCGCGGCGTCGGTCGCCTCATCCTCCAGATCTGCGAGAACGCCGCCCGGGAAGCCGGCTTCAAGGCTGTCGAGCTCATGGCGACCATGTCCGGCGAGCCGCTCTACCGGGCATGCGGCTATACGGACATCCAGCGCATCATCGCCGCCTCGAAGGATGGCGTCGATGTTCCCGGCGTCCGCATGGGAAAAGTGCTTTAGCAAGTTGCCGAGGCCGCCTGCAGCCTCCATCTTGGCGACATGACTGAAACCGCCGCTCGAACCATTCCCACCACTGCGCCAAGCGTCACGGTGATCTGGCTGGTCTACGCCATGGCCGCGCTGCTCCTTGTGCTGCATCTCGGTTTCACGCTGGCCCCGTTCAACCAGCAGGACCAGCTGACCTGGAACTTCGCGCTGATGCCAATGCGCTTCTGGGCACCTGCCGGGTCTGCGGATGTCTACCCCGATTATCTCTCCGGCCTGCTGACGCTTCTCTCCAGCGGTCTCCTGCATGGCGACTGGATGCACGTCATTGTCAACGCGGCCATGCTGGTCTGGTTCGGTGTGCCGGTTGCGCGCGCGCTCGGGCCTGGAGCTGCGGCGTGGGGTTATTGGATGCTGATGTTCGCGGGCTCTGTCATCGCCGGCTGCGTCGTCTATCTCGCGCTGGCAGACAGCTCTGCCCCGTATCTCATTGGCGCTTCCGGCGGCACGTCCGGGCTTATCGCTGCGGCGCTTATGCTTGGCGACAATGGCCGCAAGCATGCGCTCTGGTCACCCGGGTTTCTTCTACCCACGGCGATTTTCGCGGTGATGAACGTGCTGCTGGTTCTGTCCGCGCCTTACGCGTTAGGCATGGCGGTCAGCTGGGAGGCCCACACGGGAGGTTACATTTTCGGCGCGCTTGTGATGTTGGTCCTGCCGCTGCGTGGCGATGGCTGGGCTAGATCGTGAAGGTCCAGATCATGACCGAAAGGGGGCAGCCTCATTCGGGCCTCGTTCATGTGAAAGTGGACGATATCGCATGCGAAGGGCAGGGCGTGTTCCGCCTGCGGGGGTTGTGGAGACGTGAGATGAAGAAGCTTCTGGTTATGGCCGGTATCGCGACTTTCGCAATCTGCGCGGCGGGCGCCGATACGGTCAAGGACGGTTCCGTCGCCGTGAAACCAGGCCGATGGCTGTGGAAGCAGGAAACCAACATCCTCGCGATCCCGATCAAAGAAGAGAATATCGAATGCCTGATCCCGGAAGAGGCGCGGATCACCCTGTCCAAGCTGGCGCGCGACCTCGAGGAGGGGTGCACCGTCGACAATGTCCGCCAGATCAACAGCGGCTATCTGTTCAAGCTGAAATGCTCGGGCAAGACCAAGGGCGAGGCCGACGCCACGATCACCCATACGGCCACCATGATGAAGATCAACGCCAAGGGGTCGGCCACGATCGGCTTCATCCCGGCCGGCTTCTCGATGAAGGCTGACGCCACCTACCAGGGTGACTGCTCGGCTACGGAAATCGCGAAGGCGAAGGAACGCTACATCCGCGAAAATCCTGGCGCCGCAGCCCCGCGCTAGCGCCTGTCCGCTGAAGGCAACAAACGCCCCGCAGGAAACTGCGGGGCGTTTGACATGTGTGTTGTCTGCAGTCTCAGAACGAAAGTGTCAGTCCCGCCTGCACCACGGGATAGACCTCGTAGTCGTTGATATCGTCCTGCAGGTTCCGCTCTTCCTGCGCCAGTTGCGCCTGGAAGGCGGGATCATTCGTCAGCGTGCCGCCCTTCGCTGTCAGGTTCACCTGCGGCGATCCGGTGAACATGGCGCCGGCGATGAACTTGAAGGCGATGCCCGGGTTCTCGAATGTCGAATCCCAGCCGATACCCACGAAGGGTGCGGTATCTTCAAGATCCGCCGCCATGCCCAGCGTGCCGACCTGTGCGGGCGTGTAGCTCTGGCTGCCGATCTGGACGTTGTTAGCCGGTGTGGCCCGCAGGTCCAGCGACTTCTCGCCGAAATAGGCGCCGCCCGTGATCAGGAAACCGTTGCCGAACGGATGG
>JBMOGP010000249.1:0-4638 GCA_049318285.1 Hyphomonadaceae bacterium | reverse complement strand
TGGCGTTTGCTGGCCTCGGGGCCTGCGACCATCTGCGTCTCCTCGCATGACAGCCACGACCCCCAAGGCGTCGGCCCGCCAGCGCAGTTCACTGCCGTCCCGGCGAGCGACAGATGCGTCCGCTCCACGCGCATCGATGTGAGGTTCACCACAGCCGTTGTCGTGCCGCCGGCGAATGGTCTGCCCGAAGGCGCAAGATCGTAGACATGCTCACGTTCGATGCGCGACGCGCGCGCATAGTCCGCGCCGAAGGCCGATACCGGAGATGTGGCTCCAAGCTCGTGATTCCGCACCAGGATGCAGCGCGATGGATCGCCTTCAACCGGGAACGCCGCCATGCCGTCGTGATTGCCCGGCTCAAGCAGGCCATCGGCCATCTCGTCGCCCGCACGCGATAACATCGTGTAGGAAAGCCCCGGCGCGAGATCGAGCAGCCCCCGGGGATCAGGCGTCAGCGCCAGCGCAGACACGCGCTGACGCACCAATGGCCGCGCCTCTCCACCTGTCATGCACCCGCCGAGCAACTGAAGTGCAGGTGCCGCGAGCGCGACGCTGGCTGCCGAACGGATGAGACTGCGGCGGGACAGGTGCATGCTTCATTCTCCTGAGCATGGTTTCTAATACCGCGTGCCGGCCACGCCTGAGCATGAAGATTTTGTGTCGTTTGCCTCTAGCGCTTCTTCGCCAGCGCCGCATGCGCCGCCGCAAGCCGCGCCACGGGCACGCGGTAGGGCGAGGCCGAAACATAATCGAGCCCTAACTCCTCGAAGAAGAACACAGACGCCGGATCGCCGCCATGTTCGCCGCATACGCCAAGCTTGATCCGCGGCCGCGCCGCGCGTCCGCGTTCGCAACCCATGCGCACAAGCTCGCCCACGCCATCTCGATCGATCGAGACGAACGGGTCCTTCTCGTAGATGCCTTTCTCCTCATACACCTTGAGGAAGCGCGAAGCATCGTCTCGCGAGATGCCGAGCGCGGTCTGCGTCAGGTCGTTCGTGCCGAAGGAGAAGAACTCCGCCTCCTCCGCGATTTCGCCCGCCCGCAGCGCAGCGCGCGGCAGCTCGATCATCGTGCCGACGAGATATTCCACCTGCGCCTTGCGCTCCTGGAACACGCGCTCGGCCGTCTGCACCACGATTGCTCGCATCAGCTCCAGCTCGCGTCTGGTCGCCACAAGCGGGATCATGACCTCCGGCACAGGCGCGTTGCCCGTCTCCCTCGCCACATCCAGCGCCGCCTCGAAGATGGCGCGCGCCTGCATCTCGTAGATCTCCGGAAAGGTCACGCCCAGCCGGCAGCCGCGATGCCCAAGCATCGGGTTGGACTCGTGCAGCTCCTCCGCCCGCGCCTTCAGCACCTCCGCCGAAATGCCGGACTGCTTCGCAACCTCTGCAATGTCCTCGTCCTTGTGAGGCAGAAACTCGTGCAGCGGCGGATCAAGCAGACGGATCGTGACCGGCAGGCCCGCCATGATGCGGAAGATCGCCGCGAAGTCCGCGCGCTGCATCGGCAGCAGCTTGTCGAGCGCCCTGCGCCGTCCCGCCTCTTTCTCGGCAAGGATCATCTCGCGCACCACCGGAATACGCTCAGCGTCGAAGAACATGTGCTCCGTGCGGCACAGCCCAATGCCCTCCGCGCCAAACTTGCGCGCAGTTTCCGCATCCAGCGGCGTCTCGGCATTGGCGCGCACCTTCATCCGGCGTACCGAATCGGCCCATCCCATCAGCACGCCAAAATCGCCGCCCAGCGCCGGCTCCACCATCTTCACCGAGCCGACCAGAACCTCGCCCTTCGCGCCGTCGACAGTGATTATGTCACCCTTCTTCAGCGTCCGCGAGCCAACGCGGACAATTCCCTTCTCCACATCGATCTGCAGCGAGCCTGCGCCGCAGACGCACGGCCGCCCCATGCCACGCGCCACCACCGCTGCGTGCGAGGTCATGCCGCCACGCGCTGTCACGATCGCCTTGGCCGCGTGCATGCCCTGAATGTCTTCAGGCGACGTTTCGATGCGCACCAGGATCACCGGCTTGCCCGTGCCCGCGAGCACCACCGCCTCAGCCGGATCAAACACGACCTGACCCACAGCCGCGCCGGGCGAGGCCGGCAGGCCCTTCACGAACACGTCGCGTACGGCGTCCTTCGCGATGGTCGGGTGCAGCAGCTGGTCAAGCTGCGAGGGATCGAGCCGCAACACGGCTTCCCGTTCCGTGATCAACTCCTCGCGGCACATGTCGACAGCCAGCTTAAGCGCTGCCTGCGCTGTGCGCTTTCCGCTGCGGGTCTGAAGCATGTAGAGCACGCCCTGCTCCACCGTGAACTCGATGTCCTGCATGTCGCGATAGTGGCGCTCCAGCCGGTCGGCCACGGCGATCAGCTGCCCATAGACTTCCGGCATCGCCTCTTCGAGCGACAGGTCTTCCGACTTGAGATCAGCCTTGCGCGAGTTGGAGATCGGCGCCGGCGTGCGGATGCCTGCCACCACATCCTCGCCCTGCGCATTGACGAGATACTCGCCATAGAAGCGCTTTTCGCCGGTCGATGGATCACGCGTGAAGGCGACGCCCGTGGCCGAGCTCTCGCCCATATTGCCGAACACCATCGACTGCACGTTCACCGCCGTGCCCCAGCTCTCCGGAATATCGTTCAGCCGGCGATAGGTGATTGCGCGATCGTTCATCCAGCTCGCGAACACTGCGCCGATGGCGCCCCACAGCTGGTCCTTCGGCTCCTGCGGGAAAGGCCGCCCGGCCTTCTTCTCCACGGCCTTCTTGTAGAGCGCGATCACCTCGATCCAGCTCTCGGCGCCGAGATCGGTGTCGAAGTTGAAGTCGCGGCTTTCCTTGTAGTCGTCGAGAATGTGCTCGAACTCGTCGTGCGAGACGTTCAGCACCACGTTGGAATACATCTGGATGAAGCGGCGATAGCTGTCATAGGCAAAGCGCCGGTCGCCCGAGAGCTTCGACAGCCCCTCCGCCGTCTGGTCGTTGAGACCAAGGTTCAGCACCGTGTCCATCATGCCCGGCATCGACGCGCGCGACCCCGAACGCACCGACACCAGCAACGGATTGCGCACGTCGCCAAACTTCTTGCCCGTCCGCCCCTCGAGCGCCTTCAGCGCATCATTGACCTGGCCTTCGAGGTCTTCCGGGTACTTCCGCTTGTTCTTGTAGAAGACCGTGCAGACCTCGGTCGTGATGGTGAAGCCCGGCGGCACGGGCAGGCCCAGCTTCGACATCTCGGCAAGGTTCGCGCCCTTGCCGCCCAGCAGGTTCTTCATCGACGCATCGCCATCCGAGGCGCCGCCGCCGAAATCATAGACCCACTTGGTGGCGAGTTGGCTCATGCTGGTCGTCCGCTCTGTTTGTGATCCCGCATGCGTGAGACGCTATCCGGGACCCATTGGTCTGCTTGTCCTGCCGCCCGATGCTTCCCGGTTCTCCGCATCGCTGCGGCCGGGATGACAAGCGAGGGCTAGCCTTCGATCTTGCTGAAATCCGCCACGCGCCCGAGCGCATCGCGGATCTGCGAAAGTATCCTCAGCCGGTTCTCACGCACGTCCGCCTTGTCCGCGTTGACTGTAACCTTCTCGAAGAAGGCGTCTACCGGCCCGCGAAGCTTCGACAGCGCCCGCATGGCGCCTGCGAAATCCTCGCGCTGCAGTGCAGATGTAGCCTCCGGCGCCGCAAGGCCAAGCGCCGCGACCAGCGCATCCACCTCCGGCGGATCGCCCGGCATGGAGATCCCCTGCCCGGAGTAGGCCTTTCCGTCCTTCTTCTCCTCGATGGCGAGGATGTTCGCCGCGCGCTTGTACCCCGCGAGCAGGTTCTTGCCGTCCTCGGTGGACAGGAACTGACCCAGCGCCTCAACACGCTTCACGATGAGAACCAGGTCATCTTCGCCCAGCGCAAACACCGCGTCGATCAGATCATGCCGCGCGCCCTGTTCGCGAAGGTGCACTTTGAGGCGGTCGGCGAAGAACGACATCAGGCTGGCGTGGATGGCGGCCCACTTCGCGTTGATCGCAGTTGAGTGACCGTCCTCAGCGCCGATGTTCTGCACGTCGAGGACTTGGATCGCACCATTCAGTGTGTCGATCAGACCAAGTCGCAGCTCGTTCTCCAGAACGATCCGCACGAATCCAAGAGCCGCTCTGCGCAGCGCAAACGGGTCCTTGGAGCCCGTAGGCTTTTCATCGATCGCCCAGAACCCGACCATTGTGTCGAGCTTGTCTGCCAGAGCCACGGCTGTTCCGACCGGTCCGCCCGGCACGGTGTCTCCTGGCCCCTTTGGCTTGTAGTGATCGCGCACCGCGTCCGCGATCGCCTGCGGTTCGCCCTGCAGCGTCGCGTAATACCGGCCCATCACGCCTTCGAGTTCCGCAAACTCGCCGACCATGTCCGAGACAAGATCGCACTTCGCCAGCTTCGCGGCGCGCTCGGCCTGGGCCGGATCCGCGCCGACCTTCGGCGCCAGTTCCTTGGCCAGCTCCATAACGCGCTCAGCTTTAGCCTTCACCGTACCCAGCTTCTCGTGGAACACGATGTTGCCCAGCTTCTCGAAGCGCGACTCCAGCGAGACCTTCCGGTCATTGTCCCAGAAGAACCGCGCATCGTTCAGGCGCGCCGACAGCAC
>JBMOGP010000248.1:0-4647 GCA_049318285.1 Hyphomonadaceae bacterium | reverse complement strand
CCGCCGCTGCGCATTCCGCCGCCGACGCCGCCCTCGCCTCCCCCGGTTGCCCTGCCGCCGACACCCATCAGATCCGGCCCGGCGCCGATCAACCTGCCGTCCGATTTCGGCACAGGCGGGGTCGGCATCGACATCAATGGCGGCTCAGGCGGCGGTGGCCGCGTGATCGTCATCGCCGGCTCATCAGCGCGGGCGCAGGCCTCGGCTGTGTCTTTCGCCTATGCCAGCGCCACGGCGATCTCTTTCGGTGGCGGCTGGGGACGTGGCGGGGGACATGGCGGCGGCAAGGGCGGCGGTTGCGGCTGCAGATAGGCTAGAGCCAGCCGCGCGCCTGCTCGTCGCGCCAGAGATGAGCAACGCCGGTCAGCGGCGCGCTTTCGGAGACAACCAGGCTGACGGGGATGGGCTCCATCAGGCCTGAGCGAACGCCGCGTGCGTAGAAGCGTTCAAGAGACGCGCGCTCTCTCAGCCACGGCTCGAGATGCTGCGATACGCCGCCGGCGATGAAGGCCCCGCCCGTGGCGTTGGCGACCAGAGCCAGATTGCCCATGGCCGTCATTACTGTGCGAGCGCGCAGGCGGCAGAATTCGAGAGGCACGGCATCGCCTGCCTTCGCCGCATCGATCAGCTCTGCCTGCGAGAGCGGTTTCGGCGTCTCACCCATCACGGCGTACATGGCCTCGCGCGTTTGCGCGAAACCGACGCCGGCCGTGACAAATTCGTTCGAGACATAGCCTTCGGTCTTCCTGAGGTGTTCAGCCAGTTTCCATTCGATGTCGGTCTGCGGGCTGAAGGCCTGGTGGCCGCCCTCCCCGCCGACGACGATCCAGCCCTGCCCGGACCATCTCAGCAGGCCGATGCCGAAGCCTGTGCCGGGACCGCCGATGGCGATTGATCCGTGGACGTCAGGATGGCCAGGCCCGATCGGGTGCAACTGGTCTGGCGCCAGTTCCGGCGCGGAGCGAGCCATGGCGAAGAAGTCATTCACGGCGACGATGCGATGGAGGCCGAGCCTTGAGCGCACGGCCGCCAGGTCGACCGTCCAGCCGCGATTGAGGAGTTCGACGCTGTCGTCCGCCACGACGCCTGCAAAGCCGAAGGCTGCGCCGGTCAGCCCTGGCTTGGCCTCATTCAGGTAGGCATCGAGCGCGGCTTCGAAGCTGGGATAGTCCGCCCCGGGGCGCTTCCAGATGTCCGACACGCTGATGCGTCCGCTGCCGACATGCGCCACGGCAAAGCGGACATTCGTCCCCCCCGCATCGCCCACCAGGATGGTATCGTCCTTCATTATCGAACCCTAGCCATCGCTTCGTCCTGACAGCAAGACCGGCGCACCCATGCCGCATCAACGGCAATTGCGGGCAACGCCGTCGCCATCGACGTGCTGAAAGCCGGGGCCGTCGAATCGGCGCAGCTGATCCATGTCACCGTGCCTGACGGTTTCGAGGGCGCCCGGATTGTCGGGATCGCGCGCCGGCTCAACCCCGGCATCCGCATTTTCGCGCGCTCCCACAGCGATGCGGAGATCGCGCACCTGCGGAGCTTCGGGGCCGACATGATCGTGTCGGGCGAGCAGGAAATCGCCCAGGCAATGATTGACGCGACCAATCTGACCCAACCCGCGTGACAGTGTTCCAACCTTCATACCAAGGGGCTGTATTCATTTGATTTCGGCCCCGGCGCTGCCTAGGGGAAGGTCATGGCTCACGATCATGCCCTTGGCGGTCACGCGCATGCGCATACTCCCGCGCATGACCATGATCATGACCATGCGCACGATCACCACCATGGCGGCGACGAGAACAACGCATCCCGCATCGGCATCGCAGCGCTCCTGACGGGGGGCTTCATGGTCGTCGAGCTTGGGGGGGGGATCGTCTCAGGTTCGCTCGCCCTGCTCGCCGATGCCGGCCACATGCTGTCAGACTTCGGGGCGCTGGCGCTGGCCTGGATCGGCTTCCGCATGGCGCGGCGTCCGGCGACACTGCAACGGACATTCGGGTTTCGCCGCTTTCCGGTGCTTGCGGCTTTCGTCAACGGAATGGCGCTGTTCCTCGTCGCTGCCTGGATCGTCTACGAGGCGATCGTGCGGCTCAACGATCCGCATCCGGTCACGTCGGGCCTGATGCTGTGGATCGCGGTTGGCGGACTGATCGTGAACCTGATGTCATTCGCTGTCCTGCATGGCGCCGACCGCGACAATCTCAACGTACGTGGCGCGCTGCTGCATGTCGCCGGCGACCTGCTCGGCTCGCTCGCGGCGATCATCGCCGCCGTCATCATCATGACCACGGGCTGGACGCCCGCCGACCCGATCCTTTCCGTTCTCGTCGCGCTGATCATCCTGCGATCGGCCTGGAGCGTGACGGCGCAGAGCGCCCACATCCTGCTGGAGGGCGCGCCTGCGGGTGTCGATCTGCACCATGTGATCCACGACCTCAGCGATCACGTTGAGGGCGTCACCGACATCCACCACGCCCATCTCTGGTCGCTGGACGGCCGCCGCTCGATGATGACGCTGCATGCGCGCATCAGGGAGACAGCGAGCGGCCCGGAGGTCATCGCGCGCATCAAGGCCCGCCTCAGCGAGGTGCACGGCATTGGTCACGCGACGGTGGAGATCGAGACAGGCGCCTGCGCCGGCGCAGCGTGCGCCTGACGATCAGGCCGTCGCCGGTTTCGCTTTCGGCAGCTTTGCCGCGCCAAAGCGGGGACCGCTTATCGGGCGAGCCGCGAGGAGGGGCGCAACGCAGTGGAGCACCTGACCGGCGATGAATTTTGGGGCGCGAGGAATGCGCCGTGAGGCGCAGGGGAAAATCCTTCGCGGGTCAGGTTTCAGGCCCGGCGCAGGTCGTCCAGGTCTAACGGCAAGAGACGGAAAACAAGGGGTCCGGTTTTGCGCATTGAGAAACGGGGAGGCGCCTCACGCCTGGCGCAGTTGCGTGCATCACCGATATTCCGGGCGGGCAATGAAGGCGCGTATACGGATTATGCGTTTCGGCGCCTCCGGCGGATGAGTCGGCGGGCGAATGCATGAGCTTCGGATGAATAAGTTGCCGCATCGCAGATCCTGCAACGGCGGCCCCGGCGGCTGGAGGGTTACCCCGCCCGGGCGATATCTGTCTTTGTAAAATCGTCGCCCTTGAAGAGAAGCGGGCGCTGGAGTTTCTGTGCCAGCGCGTAGGCAAAGCTGTCGCCCAGATTGAGCCCGGCCGGCGTGCCCCTGCCGTAGCGGGCGAACGCGGCGACCGCGTCGCGGACGTCATCAAGGCCGGAAGCAGCGACGCTTATCCCGAGCGCGGCAATAAGGGCCTCGGCTTCGCTAAGGCCTGAGGCTCCATGCGCGCTCTGGGCGCGGGCAAGCACTTCCCAGGCATTGACGGGCGCCATGACAAGCTGGTCCGTTGCCGTCAGGATGTCGAGGAATGCGTCGCGTCTGGTTCACCGAAATAGATGGCCAGCACGGCCGAGGCATCCACGACCATCACCGGGGCAGTCCGTCCGGCCCGTACAGGTCATCGTCCGTGAGGACGGGTCCCGTCACGGCCAGCGCGTCGATCCGGGCGAGCACGTCCGCAACGCGCCGCTGCGCCGCGGCCTGAGCATCGCTTGCCTTGCCGAGTTCTTCCTGAAGGCGGCGGCGGACGGCGTCGGCAACGACTTCTGTCATCGGCAGGCCAAGCCGTTCCGCCAGCGCGCGGATATCGCGCACAACGTCGGGGTTACGTATCTGGATCGGCATACCTGTCATGATAAATGCAAAGGTGTCATCATTTGGTGCTTGCACAAATACCTGCGCCCGGTTTTCGCAACCGGGCGCCGGGAGGCAAACGGGCTCCTGCCTGAACCCTGCGCGCCTGCTGCACATTGTAGGAGGCGGGGTTCACAATCGGGTGGCAGCCTCCGGGAGGGCCGCGAATGCTGGCGCCGGCCTTGAAGCCTATTGTATCAGCGGAGGCGCAGGCGCTCCGATTCCCGATGCTGATCGAATCGCTCACCTCGGCTCAGCTGCAGGAGGCGATGCTGGCCCTCGAAGCCCTGCGCGAAGCCCTCGAACGCCGTCCAGCGACCGAAGACGCCCGCTAGGCAGCCCTCACCGCCTGGCAAGGCCTCAAGTCGGTTGAGATCGAGACAGACGCCTGCGCCGGCGCAGCGTGCGCCTGACGATCAGGCCGTCGCCGGTTTCGCTTTCGGCAGCTTTGCCGCGCCGTAGAAGCGCGGCTTGATGATCGGAAACCACATCAGCTTGCCGACGCCTTCGACGAACTTCCGGTAGGCGAACGCGCGTCGCCGCGTCCTGACGACGTAGCTCCCGAACGCGGCTGCGCCATAGACGATCGTCTGGGCTGCGCCCACCGCCATCCAGAACATGACGGCCGGTACGTTGCGCCATGGGCCGGTCCAGGCTTTCGTCGCAGGCCCCTGCCCGTAGGCGAAGGCGCGCCACAGCGTGTAGGCCAGCGTCACGCGCGAGGCTTCCGGCGTTTCCCACACCCATGCTTCGGGGGCCCACGCAAAGGTTGCGCGCCTCGCTTTCATCGTCTGGAAGAGGAGGTCGTCCTCGCCGCCGATCTCGTTGCGGGTCGCCGAGAAGGGCTCAGGCGATGGCAGGGCTGCGCGGCGCAGCAGGCTGCAGCCGCAGCCATA
>JBMOGP010000247.1:0-4658 GCA_049318285.1 Hyphomonadaceae bacterium | reverse complement strand
CACGTCCTCGGGCAGAGAGGTCGAAATCCCGTTGGGATAGATGGTGTCGCCATACGCGGTGCCGGGCAGGCCTTCCGGCTCGAGGAAGATCTGGTGTTTGTCGCGATCGGCGAACCGCTTCACCTTGTCCTCGATCGAGGGGCAATAGCGCGGGCCGCGCCCGGCAATGGCCCCCGAATAGACGGCGGACTTGTGGAGGTTGTCGCCGATCACCGCGTGAACGTCCGCCGACGTCCAGGTGATGCCACAGGCAATCTGTGGCACCTCGATGCGGTCATTCAGGAATGAGAACGGGATCGGCTCGGCATCAGCCGCCTGCATTTCGAGATCGGACCAGTCAATGCTTGATGCGCGGAGCCGCGCAGGCGTTCCGGTCTTCAGCCTGCCCATCTGGAGGCCGAGGCCATACAGGCGATCCGACAGCCCGATCGCCGGGGCCTCGCCGACGCGACCCGCCGGGATCCGCTTCTCGCCGATATGGATCAGGCCTTTGAGGAAAGTGCCGGTCGTGACCACCACTGCGCCTGCCCGCCAGGTCCGGCCCGACTGTCCGATGACGCCGGCGACCTGGCCATTGGCGACGATGAGGTCTTCCACCCCATCCTCGATCAGGGTGAGGTTCTCATAGGCCGCGAGGATCGACTGAACGGCTTCGCGATAGAGTTTGCGATCTGCCTGCGTCCGGGGCCCGCGTACCGCCGGCCCTTTGGAGCGGTTGAGCATGCGGAACTGGATACCGCCGCGATCGGCCGCCCGGCCCATCACGCCATCCAGCGCATCGACCTCCCGGACCAGATGTCCCTTTCCCAAACCGCCAATGGCCGGATTGCACGACATTTCACCGATGGTGATGAGCTTGTGGGTGACCAGGGCCGTCCTGGCCCCGAACCGGGCGGCGGCTGCAGCTGCTTCTGCGCCGGCATGTCCACCGCCGATGACGATCACGTCGAATGTTTCAGAGGGCGCGGTCATGCGGCTGCCTGTGGATGAAGGCGGTCACTTAAGGGAGGTCGGGCGCGCCGTCGAGGCGCCTCGGACGTTTCACGTGAAACGTCGGCCGCGGAAATTGGTGTGATTTGCAGAAACTCGTCAGTTTCCTCGTAATCGTCCGACCGGTCGACGACCGGACCCCTTTTTCCTTAAATACAATGGGTTGTGCCAGAAAAGCGTTCTGCGCCAGGCGGCGTCCCCGTTTCAGGGGCGCAACAAACCAGGGAGCCATCTCGGCACAGGGCCAGGCACGCGCACGTTGTCATTGCTGCAGCCAGAGGCCCAGTCCCGACGCATTCGCTGCCTACGCCAGGAAGCCGAGGCCCCCATGGACCAGTGTTTCACGTGAAACATCGGCTTACTTCCCGACGCAGAACTGGCTGAAGATCCGCTCCAGCAGGTCTTCGACATCGATTGTCCCGGTGATGCGCCCCAGGGCCCGGGCTGCGAGGCGCAGGTCTTCGGATACCAGCTCGGCGCCGATCCCGGACCGTGCCCCTGCAAGCGCCCTTTCGACGCCCCCAAGCGCCTCCTCGACAAGCTCCCGGTGCCTGGCCCGCGTCACGAGAGGCACCTCGTCCCCCGCCAGGCGCTCGTTGACAAGCTGGACCAGTCGCCGTTCCAGTGCCTCGAACCCGGCCCCGGTCTTTGCCGATACGACGAAGACATCTTCCGCGCCCGCTCGCGCCGGGGCTGTCCCGACCAGGTCGGCCTTGTTCATGACCTCGATGTCGCCCGGCCGGTGGGCGGCCAATGTTTCACGTGAAACATCCGCTGAGGCATCGCTGACCCAGATCCGGAGGTCGGCTTCCTCAGCGCGGGCCAGCGCCCGGCGCACCCCCTCGGCCTCGATTGCGTCCGACGCCTCCCGCAGTCCGGCCGTGTCAGCAACCCAGACCGGAAAGCCGGCGAGGACGAGGCGAACCTCCACCACGTCGCGGGTCGTTCCGGCAATCGGGGAAACAATGGCGGCATCCCGCCGGGCAATCCGGTTCATCAGCGATGACTTCCCGGCGTTCGGCGGGCCGAGGATGGCAATCCGGAACCCTTCCCGCACAGCGTTAAGCCGGCCCGCATCACCAAGGGCTGCTGCGAGTTCGGAGGCCAGATCAGTAATCGGCACGAGCGCCGAAAGGTCGACTTCGCCGGGAATGTCGGCCTCGTCCGGGAAGTCGATCGAGGCTTCCAGGGCGGCCATGGCCGACATCAGCAGGCCCCGCCAGCCCTCGAATGTCCGGGCCGCCTCGCCCTGGTAAAGGCGTCCCGCCTGGCGCCTCTGGCCCTCCGTTTCGGCATCGATCAGGTCGCCGACCGCCTCGGCCTGGGTAAGGTCCATCTGCCCTGCATCAAAGGCCCGCCGCGTGAATTCCCCGGGCTCGGCCACCCGGCAAAGGCCAGTCTGGAGCGCTGCGTCCAGGACAGCCGCGATGACGGCCGCACCGCCATGGACGTGGAATTCGACCGTGTCTTCGCCGGTGTAGGAATTCGGCCCCGGCATCCAGAGAACCAGGGCCTCGTCGAGGAATGCGCCATCCCTGTCATGGAGAGAGCGGATTGCGGCGCGGCGTGGCGTGGGCATCGGTGTTTCACGTGAAACATCCGGCGCGTGGGCGCTCAGCTGCCGCAGTAGCGCCGAAGCGCCCGCTCCTGACGCGCGTATGACCGCAATACCGGCTCGGCCGGCGCCGGACGCTAGGGCTATGATCGTATCGGTAGGGCCGCGCCTGACAGTCATGTTGCTCCGGCCATACCGGGCCAAAACGGCTTGTTGTGGCCATACCGAGCCCTACAACCCGGACAGCCAACAATCCAGAACGGGAGAGCAGACCATGGGCCGCATGACGACCATCCAGGGAAAAGACGGATCGTTCGGCGCTTACGTTGCTGACGGTAAAACCAGGGGCGGACCGGCCATCCTGGTCATCCAGGAGATCTTCGGGGTCAACAAGGTAATGCGCGACATCGCCGACGACCTCGCGAAGGCAGGGTATGCTGCGGTATGCCCGGACCTGTTCTGGCGCATCGAACCGGGCATCGACATCACCGACCAGACAGACGCCGAATGGGAGAAGGCCTTCTCCTGCTTCAAGGCGTTCAACGTCGACAAAGGCATCGAGGATATCGCCTCCACAATCGCCTGGACGCGCGCGCAGGGGCATTCGAAGGTCGGGGCGGTCGGCTACTGTCTCGGCGGCCTCCTGGCCTACCTGACCAACACCCGGACCGATGCCGACGCAAGCGTGAGTTATTATGGCGTCGGGATCGACAACTACCTTGGTGAGGCCGGCAGGGCCCGCAAACCGGCGCTGCTTCACATTGCGGAGGAGGACGGATTCGTCTCGAAGGACAGTCAGGCCAGGATGAAGGCTGGTCTGACCGCGCCAAGCTTCCAGCTCTACGCGTATCCGGGCCGCGACCACGCCTTCGCCCGTGAAGGCGGCAAGCATTTCCACCAGGATGATGCGCTGAAGGCCAATCAGCGGACGATGGACTTCTTCGCCAGACACCTCAGCTGACCCGTAGGGCCACATTCCTGGCCAGGTCAGGCCTGGCCAGGTCAGGCCTGGCCAGGTCAGGCGGGCAGGACCGGCAGGCGCACCGTTTCACGTGAAACGCTTTGGCAGGACGTGTTAACGGTGCCAGCCGGTCAGACCCGGTAGTTGAAGCTGATGCTGATCCTGGGCGTGGTCGCTCGGTTGACCGTCACCTCATGGCGCAGCCAGCTTTCCCAGAGCAGGACCTCGCCGGCTCTGGGTGCGACGTAGACGAAACGGCGGTGCTCATCGTCAGCATCCTCGCGCGGGGCGGGGGCGGCCATCATCATCGCCAGCCGCGGATCCTCGAACTTCAGAGACGATGCGCCATCTGGCGTTCGCACATAGTAGGTGCCCGACATGACGCAGTGCGGATGGATGTGGCCTGTGTGAGAGCCGCCAGGCTCGAGCACGTTGACCCAGAGGCTGTCGAGCTTCAGCCGTCTGCCACGCAGGTCCATCTGCAGGTGAGAGGCGAACGTCTCCGTATGTGTCTTCAGTACACGGACAAGCTGATCGAAGCATGTCGCACGCTGCGGAAGATCGTTGAGGGACGCATAGGACGTGTAGCCCTGGTAGCCGTGCTCCCTGCACCAGGCGCGACCAGCCTTGTCTTCCTTTGCGAGCATCTTCGCGGCATCGAGCAGGTCGGCGTTGAGCGCGGCGTCGCCGATGCTCTCGCGATAGATCTCTGAAACGAAGTGACGTGTGATCGGCATGCACGATCCCTAGCACGCTCGCAGACAATTCGACATCGTCGTTGTGCTGCAAGGCTTTACTAATCGAAATCACGTCGCCGAGATTTTCGTCAGAACGTCTTCGCGTTCGCAGTTGGGTAAGGCTCCTCGCGCATCCTTCTCGTGTCGGGCGAGCGCAAGGAGTGGGAATGAACGAACAGGTACGTGAACCGGAGTGGGCGCCGGAAGCGGACGAGAGGAGCGAGCGAATGAGGCGAGCGTGGTCGATCGAGGATCTGAGAAACAGGCTGGGCGTGGCGGCGCCCGAAGCGAGGCAGGAAAGTCGGGAGGACTCCCGCAGGACTGAAGCGACAGTGACGGCAATGGAGCGGCCGCGGATTGTGCGGCGAGGGATGGCCCCGGCGCTGGCATAGCGCGGGCTGACAGGGCGGACGAA
>JBMOGP010000246.1:0-4669 GCA_049318285.1 Hyphomonadaceae bacterium | reverse complement strand
AGCAGCGCAGCTGCAAGAATTCCAGCCTTCATCGTTCCGACCCTTATTCCCACTCGATGGTCCCCGGCGGCTTGCTGGTGACGTCGTAAACCACACGCGAGATACCCTTCACCTCGTTGATGATCCGCGTCGCGCAGCGGCCAAGGAAGGTCATTTCGAAGGGATAGAAGTCTGCTGTCATCCCGTCCGTCGATGTCACAGCGCGTAGCACCAGCACGCTCTCATACGTGCGCGCATCCCCCATCACGCCCACCGAACGCACGGGCAAAAGCACGGCAAACGCCTGCCAGATCTTGTCGTACAGGCCGGCCTTGCGGATCTCGTCGAGATAGATCGCATCTGCCTTCTGCAGGATCGCCACACGCTCCGGCGTGATCTCGCCGGGAATGCGGATCGCCAGGCCCGGCCCCGGGAACGGATGCCGGCCCACAAGCGTCTCCGGCATGCCTAGCTCACGCCCCAGCGCCCTCACCTCGTCCTTGAAAAGCTCGCGTAGCGGTTCGACCAGCTTGAGATTCATCTTCTCCGGCAGCCCGCCGACATTATGGTGCGACTTGATCGTCACGGACGGCCCGCCATCGAACGACACGCTCTCGATCACGTCAGGATAAAGCGTGCCCTGCGCCAGGAACTGCGCGCCCTCCACCTTCTTCGCTTGCGCCTCGAAGATGTCGATGAACGTCTTGCCGATGAACTTCCGCTTGGCTTCCGGGTCTGTCATGCCTGCGAGCCCGCAAAGAAAGGTCTCGCCTGCATCCACGTGCACCAGCGGAATGTTGTAGTGTCCGCGGAACAGCTTCACGACCTCATCGGCTTCGTTCGCACGCATCAGCCCGGTATCGACAAACACGCACGTCAGCTGGTCCCCGATCGCCTCGTGGATCAGCACGGCCGCCACCGATGAATCGACCCCGCCTGAAAGCCCGCAAATCACGCGCCCCTTGCCGACTTGCGCCTTGATCTTAGCGACCTGTTCGGCGCGCAATGCCGCCATGCTCCAGTCGCCCTTCATGCCGGCGATCTTCTTCACGAAGTTCGAGAGCAGCTTCGCTCCGTCCGGCGTGTGCACCACTTCCGGGTGAAACATCGTCGTGTAGTAGCGCCGCGCCTCATCCACCGCGATCGCAAACGGTGCGTTCTCCGAAGTGCCTACAACCTTGAAGCCCTCCGGCAGCTTCGTCACGCGGTCGCCATGGCTCATCCAAACCGGATAGCGCTTGCCGACTTCCCACAACCCGTCGAACAGTGGCGAGCCTTCCTGGATCTCCACGTCCGCGCGTCCGAACTCTGCCGCGTGCCCGCCTTCCACCATGCCTCCCTGCTGTACAGCCATCGTCTGCTGACCGTAGCAGATGGCCAGGATCGGCACGCCCAGCTCAAATGCAATCTGTGGCGCCCGCGGCGACTTTTCGCGCGTAACGCTGTCGGGGCCACCGGAAAAGATCACCGCCTTGGGATTAAACCCGGCCCTGATCACCGCCTCGGCCCGATTGTAGGGATGAACCTCGCAGTAGATCCCCGTCTCCCGCAGCCGCCGCGCGATCAGCTGCGTCACCTGGCTGCCGAAATCGATGATCAGCGCACGTTCGTGACCGTTGGAACCATCGCTGTGAGGGGTGGGTGTATTGATCGCCATGGCGGAAATAGAAGGGGTTCAGGCCGGGCGTCAATCCTGTCCCGTTACCTTCCGCTGGAAGACGGGCGCTCAGCCCATCGCCCGCGCGCGGAACCGGTTCATTAGAGACGCAAGCTCATCGGCC
Source organism: Hyphomonadaceae bacterium (assembly GCA_049318285.1). Classification (GTDB taxonomy): domain Bacteria; phylum Pseudomonadota; class Alphaproteobacteria; order Caulobacterales; family Hyphomonadaceae; genus UBA7672. The sequence goes on along the minus strand of JBMOGP010000246.1, from coordinate 2,909 downwards.
GAGAGCCCGTACGTATCAGGCAGCATGCCACTATGCCCGATCATGTGCTTGTTGGCTGCCGCCAGCTTGGGCTTTGCCGCGTCATCTTCCGCCGAGCTGAATCCGACGAACTTGTTCACCCCGACCCGTACAGGGTCGAAGGTCGAACAATCCTTCCACTTCCGTGTGAAGCTTCGGAACAGCGTCACGCACGTGAACGCGTCACGGCCCAGATCGAGCCGCGACGCAATGCCGATCACGTTCAGCAGCGCGATAATCGCCGCCACGCCGAAGAAGATGCCGACCACCCAGCGCATCGCCGGAAAGAAATCCTCCATCGCCCACATTGCCGCCGATGAAAGTGTCACCGCCACCACGAGCAGCGCCAGCCACCGCGTGCGACTTGGGCGCAGCGTCATCATCTCCGCCAGATCGCTCACCCTGCCCTCCGCATAACGGCCATGTAGAAGCCGTCCGTCCCTGCCGTGCGTGGCGTCAGACGCACCGACCCGTCCGGCCGCCGGCACTTCCGCACCAGCTTCGCCCCGGACTCTGTCAGCTGCCCCGACCGCACAGCTGCATCCGCAGCATCATCCGGGATGAAATCAGGGCGGTCAGCACGAAAACTCGCTACCTGATCCTCGTTCTCCTCCATGAGAAACGAGCAGGTCACATAAACCAAACGCCCGCCCGGCCGCACATAGTTGCATGCCGTGCGCAGTATGATTGCCTGATCCTGCACCCGCTTTTCCAGCGCGTTTGGCTGCACCCGCCACTTCGCATCAGGTTTGCGACGCCAGGTGCCCACGCCCGTACACGGCGCATCTATCATCACGACGTCCATCTTCAGATCGAGATCATCCAGTGACGCATTCTCCTTGGGATGCCTAAGCTGCACATTGCGAATGCCAGCCCGCTCCATGCGCGGAATGAGCGCCGACAGGCGCTTCCCGTCTATATCGTGGCTGAAAATCTGACCCTTGTTCTGCATCATCGCGGCCATGGCGATCGTCTTGCCACCCCCGCCCGCGCAATAGTCCAGCACCTGCTCGCCCGGCGCCGCACATGAGACCGCGGCCGCGATCTGGCTGCCCATATCCTGCACCTCGACCCACCCCTTGGAGTAGGCCGGGATCGCCTCGACACTCTCCCCACGTTCGATCGACTCTGCAGCCGGAATCCGGAAGCCATTCTTCAGCTCCGGCATCTGCTTCGCCTTCACGCCTTCCAGCGCACGACCCGCCTTCTCTGCATCGGACTTCAGCGTGTTCACCCGCAGGTCCACCGGCGCACGCGCGGCCATGGCCATGCCCTCGGCCACCGCGTCCGGTCCGAACGCCCGCGCCAGATGCGGGGACAGCCATTCCGGATAATCACCCTGCACATGCGGCGGCGCAGTCGGGTTCGGCGCCATCAGGAGGTTTTCCCGTTCATTGCCCTGCAGTGGCGGCGGCGCATGCTCGTCCTTCAGCGCCTCCTCGATCTTGCGAACATCCCATCCCCACGCATGTTTCAGCGCACCCAGCGCCAGCACACGCGCGCCTGTCGCCTCCATCGCATGCTCGATCGAGTTTTTCCGGCGAAGTGCATCGACCACAAGCCCCGAAATCCATGCCCGATCCCGTGCGCCGGCAAACCGAGATTTCTTGCCCCAGTCGCGCACGGCCTCTTTCACCGGTGTGCGTCGCTCAAGCACATCGCGCAGCACCTCGATTGCCGCCTGGATCTTCCCGCCGTCTCTCAAGGATGTGGCCCCACGCCGCCATGCCGGCTGGTCAGCGCCCGACCGATCGCCCGCACATCCTGCAGGATCGCAAGCTCGCCCACGATGATGGCGTCACCGGGCGCGCGTTCCTTGTCCATCACCAGCATAGGACACCCCTGCCAGTCCGCCCCCACTAAATCGACAATCTCCTTGCGCGGTCGCGGGAAGCCGATCCGCTGCACCTCGATCTTCTCGTTCCAGTGCGGATTGACCAGAAGCGCGCCTTCTAGGGTCGCGCAGTCATTGCAGTACCACTCGAAGCCGCCATCCTGAAAAGGCGCGGCGAGGATGAACAGGGTGTCTTTCATGGCGTCGTCTTAGCTCCGGACGGTCGCCCTGTCTCCCCCGCCCAAACAACCAGGCGCGCCTTCCGGGGCGCCGCTGGCCAGTCCGCGCCGGACTTCCTTGCAGCAGGCTTTCAGATAAACCTGCGGAACAGGCAGTTGCGTAGCGCCCGCCGAGGATCACCCAGTCAGCAACGGTGTCACAATCATGCCGAGCCCGGCAATGCTGACGATCCACACCACCGATCGCAGCACGGGAACGCCGAACGCATAAAGCGGCACATACACGATGCGACCGGCCAGATAGATCTGCGCGCCGAGCGCTGTCTGGGCGCTTTCGCGTTCCGCCACATGCGCGATCAGCACGGCAGCTATGAAGATGGGCAAAGTCTCAAACAGGTTGTCCTGCGCGCGCTTAAGGCGCTCGGCAATCGGCGACAGTGGCGGCTTCGCCTCGTCGCGCGCACTCATGTTCCACTTGAGCCCGTACTGACCCGTCCTCGCGACGTCGAACAACAGAATCTGCACGAACGCCAGCACCAGCGTCCATGCAAGGACCGTCAGCTCAATACTCAAGGCGCGTTCTCCCGATGTTCAGCCTAGCCGTTCTGCAGCGAGTAGTTCGGCGCCTCGCGCGTCATCTTCACGTCGTGAACATGGCTCTCGCGCAGGCCGGCATTGGTGATCTGTATGAACTGCGCCTTCTCATGCAGCTCGGCTACCGTCCTCGCGCCGACATAACCCATCGCTGCGCGCAGGCCGCCAGCCATCTGGTGGAGGATCGGCCCGACCGGACCCTTGAACGGCACCTGCCCTTCAATGCCTTCCGGCACCAGCTTCTGCTGTGCGACGTCCTTCTGGAAATAGCGATCCGCCGACCC
>JBMOGP010000245.1:0-4673 GCA_049318285.1 Hyphomonadaceae bacterium | reverse complement strand
CGCCTTGATCAGCCACCCGAACGGCCCGCGCGTCAGGCTGGCCTTCCCCATCCAGCGCAGCTTCACGCGATAGTGCGCGGCCGTCGCCAGCATGTTTAGCCCATCCCAGTTCGAGGTATGCGGCGCCGCCACCAGCACGACCTTGTCAAGCGCCGGAAAATCTCCGCACACTTTCCATCCGGCAAGCTTCAGATAGCCCCCGCCGATCCAGCGCACGATTTCGACGCCCACGCCCGCGAATCTCGCGGGCCGCGACGTCGAACCGTCAATGAGGACTTGGCTCGCCGCGCTCACTGGCCCTTCGCACGCGGCGTGCGAAGCGAGAGGAACAGCACGACCAGCCCGACAACCGCCAGCACCGCGCCACGATACGACCAGTCGATGACGCCCGTCATGAAGCTGCCCGGGATCACATTGATCCCCTGGAATATCCACACCACGCCCATCAGCACGCACAGCGCCCCCACGATCGCGCCGGCAATTCTCAGATACTTCATCCGTCTCTCCCGTTGCGCGGACCCTAGCAGAACCCGCTACCGCGTCACGGCCCCATCGTGACTTTGTACGCAACCTGCGGCATGATCGTTTTCCCGCGTCCGGCAGAAGCCGAAGGGGACGAACCGTGCAGCAGACGATGCGCAAATCATCTCTTGCGATCACGCTTGGCGTGATGCTCGCCCTCTCGGCCTGCGCCTCATCCTCACCGTCGGCGCCAGCGACAGCGGCCCCCAGCGCCCCCGCTCCGCTCCCGGCCCCCGCCTCTGACCCACGCGCCACGCCCAGCGCCGATACACTCAGCCAATATCGCGCATGGATCGCATGGGCCCGCCGCCAGCACCCTTACGAAGAATCCGAGGCACGCATGTATGCCGTGATGATGTGCGAGTCCGGCGGCCGCCCCCTGATCGCGAATCCGGCAGGCCCCGATACCGGCCTCTTCCAGTACAGCAACGCCACATCGAACGGCGCCTCGAACACCTATCGCGACCGCGGCGTGAAAAACGCCGAAGCCCAGATCATGGCGACGGCTCTGGCCTGGAGCCTCAACAGGCAATCCCACTGGGGCTGCTACCGGAAGACCGCCGCGAGGCCCTGACGATCACCCCCTTGGGCCTCCCGCGATTCCGGCATAGTCACGAGCCAGCCGTCACAACAGCCCGGACCACGCATGAATTTCCAGCAGCAGCTTTACGACTTCCAGCTCTGGACGATGGATTTCCACGGCCCCACTCAGAAATGGTTGTGGTCCGCCATCGCCCTCCTGCTCGGTTATGTCATCGGCCTTGTGGTCGCGCGCGTGCTCAGCTTCATCGCAAACAAGCTGTCCGGGCTTCGCAACGGGAAACCCACCGAAGGCGAGCAGAAGACAGCCGACCATGTAATGATCGACATTCTCGGCGCCCTGATCCGCGCCCTTTCGCTGCTGATCGCCTGCGTCATCGTCGCAAATCTCCTGTTCGGATATCCGCTGCAGCAGGCCCAGGCGCTCAGCATCGCCTCCGTCCGCGGCCTCGCCATCCTTGTCGGCGTCTGGTTCCTCGGCTCATGGCTGGGCTCGCGCGTCCGCAAGTTCGGACACAAGCTCGGCCGCGCAAACGCCGGCAGTGAAACGCTGTTCACCTTTCTCGGCGCCGTGGTCCGCTTTGGCGCCTTCGCCGTCGGCCTCATCGCGGCGCTGCAGCAGTTCGGCTTCGACACCGCCTCGCTCCTCGCCGTCGTCGGGGCCGCTGGCATCGCCATTGCGCTGGCCCTGCAGGACACGCTGAAGGCCGTCGCCGCTGGGGTCGTCATCGCCGTTTTCCGGCCCTACAAGATCGGCGACGTCGTCCGCATCGCCGGACAGGATGGTACGGTCGCCGACATCACGCCCTTCACCACCGTCCTCAACACGCTGGACAATCGCGAAGTCGTTGTCACCAACGACAAGGCGTGGGGCGACGTCATCATCAACTCCTCCGCCCGCTCGCTACGCCGCCTCGATCTGCTTTTCTCGATCGACTACGGCGACGACATCGACAAGGCGCTGCGCCTGATCTCCGGGATCCTGGCCAACGACAAGCGTATCCGCAGCGAGCCCCCGATCTGGGTCAAGGTCACCGACCTCGCCCAGTCATCGGTCGACATCCGGGCCCGCGCCTGGGTATCGAACAGCGACTGGTGGGACACGCGCTGCGACACAATTCGCGATGTCAAACTGGCGTTCGACCGCAACGGCATCACGATTCCGTACCCCCATCAGGTTCACGTCGACAAGCCGGCCCACGACCGCACCCCGCCCCAACTGCAATTGCCTGATGACGAATTCCGCCCGCCCCGTGGACTTGAGCCGACAGACTGATAGCGTCTCGAAGGTTACAGCAGGGAAAGGAAGCCATGGCCCAGCCCCGGCCAGACGAGCGGCAGATCCCGACAAAAGTCACCGACGCAACATTCGAGCCGGTGTCTGAGGCCGATCCGTTCTGGGGGGCCGATGAGCGTGGACATCGCACCCGTCCGCCGCTGTCATTCTCCGGCCGCATGTTCAATGTCGGCTGGAAAGGCTGGATGCGCCTCGTCATCGTTTGCGTCATCATCGGCGCTGTATTCCAGGCTGGCGGCTTCAATCCGTTCGTCCCCGGCTTCACCATCGGCGGCGGTCTCGGCCAGATCGTCAACGGCGTCATCAATATCGCTGGCTGGACAGCTCAGAATGGCGGCCTGCCGCTCCTGCTCGGCGCGATTGCCGTATTGCCCTTCTGGCTGATCTGGCGCGCGCTTGTGACGCTCTTCAACCACGACAAGCCGCCCGGTCTCGACGACCGCATCCTTCCGCGTCAGCGCCGGAGGAAATCCGGAAGGCTCTAGGTACGACACAGTACAATCCACAGGATCCATCTTGCAGTCGCCAAAATGTGGTTGACCCGACGCGGCCTGAGGACATTCTAAGGGGGCTTTCGGCCCGTCCCCCAACCCAGGGCCGAAAGATATGGGGCGCCGGGCAACCGGCGCCCCGGACCATTTCTTGCCCCCGCTGCCGGAATCCGGACGCCGAATTGCGGGTGCCCAATTCCTGTGCGCGGAGATGGCTTTCCCGTTTCGTGGTGCATACGATCACCAGCGCTGCAGCAGTTTGAAAAGCCTGCACGCAGGAGCCGAGCCCGGATGCAGTCTTCCAGCGTCACCCGCGCAACCGAACTTCTGGAGTCGTCGCTTTTCACGCCGGACGATCTCCCGCACACGCTCGAAGCTGTCGCGCGCGAGATCGGCTTCGACCATTTCTGCCTTGTGCACGCCGAGCTCGACAACCTGACCTTCATCGCATCAGAGCTAAGCCTCGACGCGCTGAATGCCTATGCCGATGGCGGCTGGCGTGAAGTCGACTACCGCGCAGCGAACGTGAACCAGACGCCAGATGGACAACTCTTCCTCGATCACCTCGCCGTGCCGGATGAATCACGCACCAGGTCCGCAATCTACAACGAACTCTATGTGCCAAACCGCATGGCGTACTTCGCAGGATGGCGCTTCGCCATCGACGGAGACACCTGGATCTATTCGCTCGCGCGCGCAGAGGACAAGGGCCCCGCCGGGCTTGCGGATGTCGACATGCTGACCAGGCTTGCGCCCTTCGCCAACCGTGCGCTCCTGATGGCGCGTCACCTGCGCGATGTGCGCGTCGGCGGCATGCTCAGCGGGCTCGCATCAGCGAATCTCGCGGCGCTCATCCTCGACAGCGACGGCAAGGCGCAAGCTGTGACACCTTCCGCGCAGTCGATGCTCGGCTCCGAGATCGACATCCGCTCGGGGAGCCTGTGGGCCTCGGACAGCAGCGCAAACGAAGCACTCGGCCAGCTTGCAAGACGCGCGCGAAACGGCCTCATCGATGGATTGACGCCCGACATCGTCATTCGTCGCCCCGATGGCCGCAAGCCGATACTGATCCAGCCGATCCCGGTGCGAGGCGTGGGTCTGGATGCGCTGCCCGGCGCGCGCATCCTGGTGATGCTCACCGACCTCGAGGCAAACACCGCTGCGACCGCCGCAGAGCTCGAATGCCTGTTCGATCTTTCGCACGCCGAGTCGCATGTCGCTGCCTTGCTCGGCCAGGGCTACGACCCGTCCGAGATTGCGCGCCGCCGCAATGTCGCCGTCGACACAGTTCGGGGCCAGTTGAAAAGCATATTCCGCAAGCTCGGCGCCGGCCGCCAGAGCGATGTCGTGAGCCTGCTAGCCCGCCTGCCCGCCTCGCGCCGCAAGCTGGGCCATCCGGATTAGAAGGTTCAGGCTCGTCTTGCAGTCTTGTCAGGCAGAATTGCATCATTACGGGCCGGATTGATCGTCCGTACCCGGAACAGCTTCAACCTCCGAAGCGTTGGACAGAATCAGGGTCGCATGTGCGCTTGCGTGCCTGCATGCCGCCTGGACGTCTGCCTTTCCAGACGCTGCGCCGCTCATCCGGGCGATCGTCAGCATGTTCAAGAGGGGTCACGCAATGTCCTGGCTGAACAATCACACTGCCAGTGCTCGCGCCATCGCCGTCGTCGCTCGCGGCGGCCTGGACCTCAGCGCCCGCGCCCCTAATCAGTATGTCGATGAAAGGATCGCCATGATGAAGTCCCGCATCGACCAGACGGACGCTCGCGTCACGACCGCCGCCCAACGCGCAGAAGCCGCCAGCCTGGCAGCAAAGGCCG
>JBMOGP010000244.1:0-4677 GCA_049318285.1 Hyphomonadaceae bacterium | reverse complement strand
ATTTCATGTCGGACAATGGATGCGCGGCCTATGTGCAAGGCATCTGCGATTGCCAACCACTACGCGGCGGCAAGCTGAGCCACTATGAGGGTGGAACACGCGTCCCGTTCATGGTGAAGTGGCCGAACCGGCTTGAGGCGGGCAAGGTCTATCGCGAGATCGTCTCGACGATGGATGTGTTCACGACGTCGCTGATGGCGGCGGGCGGCAAGCTGCCAACCGACCGTGTCTTCGACGGCGTCGATCTCGTGCCGTTCCTGCGTGGACAGGTGCAAGGAATACCGCACGACCAGCTGGCCTGGCGCCGGACGCCGCATGCCTCTATCCGCAAGGGTGACTGGAAACTGTGGAAGAGCCTCGATGGCAAATTCACCTATCTGTTCAACCTCAAGGACGATCTCAACGAGACAGCCAATCTGGCGGCCCGCGAGCCGGTGAAGCTGAAGGAGTTGAACGACGCGTTCGACCTGTGGGCGAAGGACCTGAAGGACCCGGCATGGCCGTCGCGACCGTTCACGAACTACAATGTGTGCGGGACGCCGTTCGAGCTGCCGATATGACAGCCCCGCGGGCGTCTTCGTCCTTTCGGACTTCAGGGAGCGGGGCGGCATGGGTCATGCTGGTCGCGTCTGCGCTTGCCGGCTGTTCGGCGCCGCCACCGCCATCGCCCCTGACGCGCGATGCCGTAATGGTGGAGATACCCGGCGCGCGCGTGCAGATCGGTGACAATTCCGCTCCGCGTGATGAGCGGCCTGCGTTCACGGCAGACATCGCCATGTTCCGGATGGACCGCTCGCCTGTGACGGTGGCCCAGTTCGCCGCATTCGTCGAAAAGACAGGCCATGTGACCGAGGCAGAAACGTTTGGCGGGGCCGGCGTGCTCAGCAAGGGCGATGGCGCCTGGCTGATGATGGAAGGCGCGACGTGGAAACATCCGCGTGGACCGGACAAGGAGGCTGCAGAGGCGGATCATCCGGTGACGCAGGTGTCGTGGAACGATGCGACCGCGTATTGCGCAGCGCATGGGGCGCGGCTGCCGACCGAGTTCGAGTGGGAGCGTGCCGCCCAACTCGGCCAAACGCCGGATGGCGCCGTTTTCAGGTCCGGAACGCCTGCCTCGTTCGACGCGAAATTCAGGCTGAACGCATGGCAGGGCGTCTTTCCAATCATGGACACGGGCGATGACGGGTATCTGGGAACCTCGCCGGTTGGCGCCTTCGGCGAGGCGCCGTCGGGTCTCACCGACATGGCAGGCAATGTCTGGGAATGGACGTCGTCGGCATATCTCTCGTACCCGGTCGTGCCCCGAGACACGCGCACTGTGAACGAGCGTGTCCAGCGCGGTGGATCGTTCCTGTGCAGCGATGGCGTATGCGAGGGCTTTCGGGCGACGGCGCGTTCGCACGCGACACCCGATACGTCGCTGATGCATGTCGGGTTCAGATGCGCTGGGGATGCGCGCTAGCCAGATCCGTCCGCGCGCTGTTCGGGAGCATCAAGTTCGTAAGCTTCGCGCGTGGCGAGGCGCCATTCGCGTACAATACGGCCCCACCAGACGAAACGCTTCTCGTCGGTCAGCCCGCCATAGTCTTCGAGCCATGCGACCAGCGTGTCGAACATCGGTCCGGTCATGTTGCGGGACGCTCGGGTCCTGTGATTGGGCGTACCCGGCGGCGCGCCATCGGAGGGCGCGAAGAATTTGGCGGCTTGTTTGTAGACGAGGTCGAGCATCTTTTCGCGCATGGGCGCGAGCGCCGGGTCGCCGCTGAATGTCTTGAGCACGACGAGGAAGATTTCGCGATCCTTCTTCGCTTCGAAATAGACAACACGCAGGGCCCGGCCATAGCCGTCCCACTTGCCCTGGTGTATCTTCACCACGGTGTCGCGGAGGTGCATGAACAGAGCTTCGATCAGTTCGGCGCGCGCGGGGAAGATGCGATAGAAGACAGGCTTGGGGCGCCGGCCGCATAAGCAACGTCCTGCATTGATGCGGACGCGACGTGTGTTCGGAACGCGTGCGCCGCCGCGTGGAGGTATTCCGCCTTTCGCGCCTCCTTGTCGACGCGTGGCTTGGCGCGCGAAGCGGGCTTCGCGCCCGCAGCTGAAGTCAGCTCGTTCGTTAAATCCACGACGCGTCCCCCCCAAACTGGAACTGACCTACCCAGAGTGGGGCGGCGGTGCCGGTTCGGGAAGTCTCCGAGCGTCAGGCGGCCGGGGCGCCCCGCCAGCCCGGCAAGTCCGCGCGACCAACGCAGGCGAGCGCGAAAGCAAATTCCAGCGCAGTTTCCTTGAGGCTGGCGAAGCGGCCCGACACTCCGCCATGGCCAGCGTCCATGTTGATCTTGAGGAAGTAGGGGCCGCCATCTGGCGCCTCGTGGCGCAGGGCGGCGGTCCATTTGGCGGGTTCCCAATAGGTGACGCGCGGGTCAGCCAACCCGCCGGTGATCAGCATGGGTGGGTAGTCGCGCGAGGTGACCTGATCGTAGGGCGAGTACGCTTCAATCCGATCGTATGCGTCCGCGTCGATCAGGGGATTGCCCCATTCGGGCCATTCGGGCGGGGTGAGCGGCAGGGTCTCGTCCGACATGGTATTGAGCACATCGACGAACGGCACGGCCGCGATGATGCCGCCGAACAGCGTTGGGTCGAGATTCACGGCGACGCCCACGAGCAGGCCGCCGGCCGAGCCGCCCATCGCAACGATGCGACCGCGCGAGGTGTAGCCGAGGCTGACGAGATGGCGGCCGGCGGCGACGAAGTCGGTAAAGGTGTTGGCCTTCTTCTCCAGCTTTCCATCAAGATACCACTGATAGCCTTTTGCCATCGACCCGCGCACGTCGGCGGTGGCGTAGATGAAGCCGCGATCGACGAGGCTGAGGCGCCCGGTGCGGAAGTCAGCGGGGAGGGTGATGCCGTAGGATCCGTAGCCGTAGAGCAGCACGGGAGCCGTGCCATCAAGCGGGGTTGTGCGATGACGAAGCAGCGTGACGGGCACAAGCGCACCGTCATCGCCAGCTGCGTCGATGCGGTCGACGATATAGTCGTCGGGGTTGTGGCCCGAGGGCACCAGCTGCGTCTTGCGGAGGGTCCGTTGGCGTGAGCGCATATCGTAGTCGAAGACCCGCGCGGGGGTGCTGGGCGAGGAGTATTCGAAGCGCAGCGATGACGAGTCCCACTGATAGCCGCTGGACATGCCCAGCGAATAGGCCGCCTCGGCGACGTCGATCGCATGTTCGGTGCCTGTCGCACGTTCGCGGACGATGATGCGCGGCAGGCCGTTCTCGCGCTCCATGCGTGCGATGAAATCGGCGAAGGGCTCAATGTCGAGCAGCAGGATGCCGGGGCGGTGCGGAATCTCGATGCGCCAGTTCTCTTCTTCGGGCTGGTCGTGCGGCGCAGACACCAGCGCGAAATCGACGGCGCCGTTTCGGTTGGTGCGGATCCAGAAGCGGTTGTCGAAGTCGGTGACGGAGTAGTCGACGCCGGGTTCGCGTTCGGCAATCAGTGTCAGCGCATGGCTGTCGCTGTCGGTGCGCATGTAGCGCCACTCGGTCGTGGTGTGGTCGTTGGCGATGACGAAGATGAAACGTCGCGACTCGCTCTTCTGGATGCTGACAAAGAAGCCGGGGTCTTGCTCCCGATAGACAAGTTCGTCGGCGCCGCTCTCGATGCGGCGGCAGAAGACTGCCACCGGGCGGACGTTTTCATCGCGCGCGACCCAGAAAATGGACTTCGAATCCTCGCCCCAGACGAAGTCGCCATAGGTGTCGCGGATCGTATCGACCCCGGCGCCGGTGAGGCAGTCGCGGATGTGGAGCGTGTAGAATTCCGAGCCCTTGTTGTCGACAGCGAAGGCGATCAGTCGGTGATCCGGTGAGTGCGAGACCTTGCGGATATCGAAGTAGTCGCAGCCTTCGGCGAGGGCGTCGCCGTCGATCAGAAGCTGCTCGGTGGCCAAATTGTCGGTAAAGGCAAGCCCGGCAGGGCGGCGGGCGAAGACCGGGTACTCGCCGCCTTCGCGGAAGCGGCGATAGTAGGCCCAGGGGCCGTCGATGGCGGGGACGGAGCTGTCATTCTCCTTTATGCGGGCGCGCATCTCTTCGAACAGTTCGTCCTGCAGCGCGGCCGTCGGCGCTTCCAGCGCTGCGTCCGTATAGGCGTTCTCGGCTTCAAGGTGTGTGCGGATGTCAGCGCGTAGGCGGGACGTGTCGCGCATGACTTCCCGCCAATTGTCGTCCTTGAGCCAGGCGTAGGGATCAATGCGGGCGCGGCCGAGTTGCTCGATGACGGCCTGAATGTCCCGGCGGGGGCGGGGCGGTCTTGGCAAGGTCGTTCCGGAGCCGGAAGGCCCGCCCGATCCGTCCGAGGACCGTCCGGTTCTCCTGCCAGTGCTCTGGGAAGTCTTTGGGGAAGTCTTGCGCGCCATCGTCGACATATAATCCGTCTGGGGTGCGCTTTTGTGGGGGAAGCTGCGATTCGTCCCAAGCAGCCGCGCAGAAAACCATGTGTGCGGAAGGCCTTACGGCCTGTCCGTGCACAGGTTTTCCTTGATGACGCGTCAGCCTGACGGTCAAGGGCGCTGCAGCGCAGGCAGAGCTATTCGCCGTAGATGATGCCGATCGACTCGGCGACGCAGGCGGGGCGGTCCTTGCCCTCGATCTCGATGGTGGATTCCAT
>JBMOGP010000243.1:0-4679 GCA_049318285.1 Hyphomonadaceae bacterium | reverse complement strand
GGCGCGCACATGGGCGATATGGATGGGGTAGCCATAATAGAGCTCATACCTGACCCGTTCGGCACGCCTGCGCTCGAGCATTCGCCGACCCGCCTCCTCCTCCGCGAGGTCAGTGGCAGGGCGTGGCGCGATCTTCACTTCCGAATAGTCGGGCGGACCGGATTTCGGGGTCAGGAAAACAGACACACCCGTGTCGTCGTGACCCAGGCAGGCGAGATAGTAGCGGCAAAGCCGCGCAAGATCGGTATCAGGAAAGGCATCAGGCGGCGCAACGTGGGCGCCCGCCGCAAGCCCCCAGCGATACGCGCGATCCTGGCGGACCAGCGGCCTTAAGGGGCCATAGAGCGCCTGATTGATTTCGCTGCGCGTGGCCCCAAGCGCCTTGGCGATTTCATCCGCCTTCTGATCGGGACGCTTGGCAAGAAGAGAGAGGATCTTGTCGTGCAGGGTCTGCGTCATCCTCCCGCCTTGCCGCCCCATGCTGATTTCCTTTCCATGCGACGGGTTGGAAGGATCCGAGATCTTGGAACAACGGCCCGGCCCGCTGAGGGTTTACCCAAACCGGGCGATGTCTGTCTTCTTGAAATCGTCGCCTTTGGAGAGAAGCGGGTGCCGGAGATTCTGTGCAAGGGCGCAGGCGACGCTGTCGCCCGGATTGAGCCCGGCCGGCGTGCCACTGCCATGGCGGGCCAAGGCGGCGACCGCACCGCGCACATCATCAAGGTCGCAAGCTGGGACGCTTATCCCGGGCGCGGCAACAAGCACCCCTGCTTTGCTGAGGCCCGGATCTCCATGTGCGCTCGGGGCGCGCGCAAGCAGTTCGGAGGCATCCACGACCATCACCGGGGCAGCCCGTCCGGCCCGCAGACGTCATCGTCCTTGAGCATAGGCCCTGTCACGGCAAGCGCGTCGATCCGGGTCGGAAGAGCCCTTTCATGCCGGCCGATCTCAGGCTTGAGCCAGGCTCCTGAAAAACGGCAACACAACAGCCGGGCAATCAGGGCCCGTCAGCCGCCGTGTCGTCCAGATCTTTCATGATTGTCCTGCGGATCTCTGCTTCCTGTTGCCTGATGCTCCTGGCCGCACGCGTTGCACCGTAAAGCCCCTCAAGATACGACTTGTCCCAGGCAGTCATTTCAGTCGAGCCCCCGGCGAAGAGATTCAGGATCGTAGAGTAGCCAGCTGTCTCAGCTTCCGGATTGATCTGCGCCAATGATACCATTGCGAGATAATCGCCAAGGGCGCCGACGCGGAGATTGCGGGTAAGATTTGCGTCAACGACAATGAGGGTTTTGGACATATCCTGCCGCGTCAGTGGGCGGACACGGCTCGGCGATAAATCGTACACACCAAGATCAGGACCGATATCCAGTCCAAGGCGCGATTTTGTCGATGCGAATGTCCACCAACGCACCGGTGCATCAGAGTTCACGAAGGCCGCCAATTCTCTGCGCCCAAATGTCGAAACATTCCTCTCATTGAGAACCCGCTCCAGACGACGACGAAGCCCGGCTGTGAGGACCGACACGTTGTCAGTAAAAAGGATCATGATGTCGGGAGAGCAGCCCGGCTCGCCGACATTCAGCTCAAGTTCGAAAGCGCGTACCGCCATACGATCAATCAGGCGCTCAGCGGTTTGCCGGTCTTTAAGGCCATAAACACCAGGACATATACGCCTGTCCCAGCGCGCCAGCTGACTGTCTGCCTGAGGGGCGCCTGATAGTTCACCGACAAACTCCCGCACGATGTCTTCCAGTGGTTTGCCAAGAACCACGACTTCATCGCTGGGTTCAGCTGCGTTCTGCGCCGTTGCAGAAACAGCTGTTCCCATGACGGCCAAAGCAGCGAGCCAAACAGTGAAAATGCGCACAAGCATCAGACAGCCTCCGGGAAAGGTTATGCCAATCCACCTCCAGAAAACAGGTAACAGCAAGCTCGATGATTCCCAATCTGGAGCCTCAGGGTGTTCAGGACCTGAACCCGACTGTCCATCATTGCCTGAGACAACCAAAGCGACCGATGCCTGATCCGGAATACCCTGCGTAATCGGGATTTGGCCCGGCAGTGGCACACGGCCCCCTCTTAAAACACATGTCGCCTCGTTGGCCCATAAAGCCCATGGGCCCATAAAGCCCATGCGGAATGAGCGGGCGAGGTGTCGTTTCTGGGCGCGTTGTTCATCGTTTGAGCTGAAGTGCTTCAGCTGGTGATTGCCCGGCGAGGCTAGCATGAGGCCTTCTGTTGTTTTTAGCGGCGGAGGAATGGGCCGGGGGCAGCGTTGCGTCGTGCTGAAGCGGCATAGGGCTTCGCGCAGGCCCATTCACGCAAGAGGGTCTGGATGAAGCGCTCTGCCTCGCCGCTAGAGACCTCTTCAGGTTAGCCGGGACGAAAGCATGCAAGGGATCGACAAGCCCGATCCCATCACAGAAACCGGGACGTTCGTCGGGGACACTCAGGTCGCAGTTTTTTGAGGAAGCATGGTGGGCGGTACAGGGATCGAACCTGTGGCCCCTACCATGTCAAGGTAGTGCTCTACCGCTGAGCTAACCGCCCGTTCCAGCCGTCGATGAGGGTCGGTTATTGCTATGCTGCGCGGGCAGCGTCAATGCCTAATCAGGCCGCCGCCAGGAATGGGTTGATGATCTGCACGCCGGCGATGTTCTGGCCGGAATTAAGATCTTCCGTGATCACCGCTTCGCAGCCAGCGCCAGCGGCAGCCGCAACGATGAGTGCATCCCATAACGACAGCTGCGCGGACGCCCGCAATGCCAGGCCCGCTTTAAGGAGGGCCTGGGTATTGTCGACGACCTCGAACCGGCTCCACGCGCGGATCAAGCCTGCGGCGTTATCATGGGATAATGGGCGCACCCGCCTTGCATGGGTGGCCTGCACGTAGAACTCCTGCAAGACCTGCACACTCAGCACCACATCCCGCCGCGCCAGATAGCCGATCGCTACGTCCTGTTTGGTCCCTTCGCCAGCGTTGAGGTCAAGGCTGTAAAGAAGGATATTGGTGTCGAGGAAAACGCTCATGGCTCCTGGCGATAAAGGTCGTCGCGGGGCAATCGTGCCGCGGCGTCGAAATCGTCAATTCGGGCACGGATGCTGGCTTCCTCCTGGGCAAGAGCTTCGAAACGCTCATCACGGGCGGCCAGGTCCTTGAGGAATTGCCTCACCAGGGCGGACACCGAGGAGCGTTGTTCAGCGGCTTTCATCCGGGCCGCCAGGTAGGTTGCTTCATCAATGGCGACCGTTATATTGCGCATGAGCCTGTGATACTGTGAAACTGTGTAAAGATCAAGATAGGTTCAGTGCAGTTGGGGGGAGGGATCGGCATCGGGCCGATCAAGAGGGTATTTGCGGAGGCAAAAGCGAGCCGAGGGCGCGCGCCGGACGCGCAGACCCTGATGCTGGCCGTCCCAGACACCGGCGATATTGGAAACCCAGCCTTGCTGCGGGTGTATGACGCCAGGCCCGCTCCGATCACCGTTCGTGATACCGGCGTGTGACCTCAATCGGGACTTTCGTCCGCGTCAGGGAAACCAGGTGTCAAGCAAAGTGAGAACATGGCCCCCTTGGATATTGGCCGCGATGAAGCCGCACTGCCCGCTCCGCCCGTGGGCAGGACGGGCGAACATTACCGCCGGCAGAAACAGTCAGAAAAGCAGGTGTCCTGCATGACGGTCGCCGTGACGCGCTGCAAGGCGTCGCCAAGCCGGGCGCAGGACGGCCTGAAAAGCGGAGACATCGGCACGGGCCCGATCGCAGGGCCAGCACAGGCAGGCCCGCGCGCTTCAGGGCGGGGCGGTTGAAGCAAAAGCCTCGGTGTAAAAATCCCAGCGCGCCTGCCCGAGCGCGGTCAGCGTCGCCATGGGGTCGTGTCCGACGCCGGGAAGCGTCGTCCATGCGTGGGGTATCGCCAGACGCTCCAGCTCCCGATGAAAGGCGACATTGTTGGAATAGGTCTCATCGCGCTCACCGATGACGATGCGTACGCGCGTACCAGCCGCCAGCGCCTGAGCATTTACGCTCGCCATACGCGCCGGGCTGACCGCCTCAAAATAGGCCTGGTCGCCGCCATAAACGCGCGTCATCAGATCCGATGCGCGAGCTTGGTTGGTGCGCGGCGCATCACGGGTGAGGTCAGCCTGAAGCGGCCCCGCGCCCAGAAGCGAGACGGCGCCAAACAGTTCAGGAAACTTGAAGCCAAGGCGAGCAGCACCATAGCCACCCATGCTGAAGCCTTCGATCAGCCGGCCCTCACGCTGCGGGATGGTGCGCCATGTGCTGTCGATATGAGGGATCAGCTCCGAGATGATGATCGTCTCGATGGGCCGTGTGCCGTCCTTCCAGTCGACATACATGCCCTGAGCAAGACCGTTGATGAATACGACCAGGGCGGGCGGGGTCAGCGAGGCCCGGATGGCGCCGTCGAACTGACGCGCCAGCGGGGCGAGGCCGGAGATCCCTCCTCCTGATCCGTGCAGCCAGTAGATCACCGGAAACCGGCGACCGGGCTCGCTCGCATAGCCGGGCGGAATATAGATATGATAGCTCACCGCCGCTCCTGCCGCCCGGCTCTCGAATGTCCCCTGCTCGAGGCCGGGGCCTGAGGCAGCCGGGGTAATCCACTGCGACGGGGCCGCGAGGGGCGGCGCTGGCGGGCGCTGGGCGAAAGC
>JBMOGP010000242.1:0-4694 GCA_049318285.1 Hyphomonadaceae bacterium | reverse complement strand
ATGACGCGACAGGCCATGACACGACAGGCTTGGGTGAACGGCGTCTATGTGGCGGCGGATGAGGCGAGGATTTCGCCTTTCGATCGCGGCTTTCTTTTTGCCGACGGCGTCTATGAAGTGACCGCCGTCTATGACGGGCGGCTGATCGACATGGAGCGCCATCTCGATCGGCTCGAGCGCAGCCTGCGCGAGCTTAAATTCGGGACGATGCCTGACCGGCACGAGCTGGAAGTGGTTCACCGCACGCTGGTGGCCAACAACGGGATCGGCGAGGGCTATGTCTACCTGCAGGTGACGCGCGGAGCGTATGGCGCGCGGGATTTCGTGGCGCCGGAGACGCCGCGCCTGACCATTTTCATGTTCGCCGAGCCGCGCGCGCTGATCGACACGCCATCGGCGCGCAATGGCACGCGAATTGTGAGCGTGCCGGACATTCGCTGGGCGCGGCGCGACATCAAGTCGGTCGGGCTGCTGGCGCAGGCGCTGGCCAAGACAGAGGCGAAAGTGCGGGGCGCGGATGATGCATGGCTGGTGGCGCCGGATGGTTTCGTGACGGAGGGGGCATCCTCGAATGCATGGATCGTGACCAAGGATGGCGAGATCATCACGCGTGCGATCTCGAACATGATCCTTGCCGGCGTGACGCGGCATGCGCTGTTCGATGCGCTGGGCCAGCGCGGTGGCAAGATCACCGAACGCGCCTTCACGCTGGAAGAGGCGAAAGCCGCGGTGGAGGCTTTCTCGACGGCGGCGACCGGGTTGGTGACGCCGGTGGTTGAGATCGATGGCGTCGTGCTTGGATCGGGCAGGCCCGGGGCGGTGACGCGGGGGGTGCAGAAGATCTACTACACCGCGATCGGCGCGGATGTGGCGAAGGCTGCGCCGTGGGTGGAGACGTAAGCATGTCTGGCGGCCCCGCGTGCCTCCACGGCAATACTGCGGATATGGGGTTTGCCGAGAGAGCCCCTGGCGCGTTGCCGGACTTTACAACGAACGCAGAAGCGCAGAACGCAGGCTCAAGAAAGTCGGTCCCGCGTATCAAATCGCCCGTGGTCAAGTACGCGAGAAGACCGACGCGTTCATTGTGATCGACAAGGATCGTGGGTCCGACACAGTCAAAGGCTATTGAACGCGTTCTTGCGGCGGCGCTGACGGCCGCATTCGCCGTCCTGCATGCATGTCCCGATTCTACGCAGGCGATCTCCTTTTCGGGATTCACACTGAGGCTTGGCGCGCCCACTATGGATGGGGATGAGTCGGGAGAGGCTGATGGGCAGGCGGGTCGAAATCCTGGGCGAGATGTTTGCGGTGCTGCCGTTCGATGAGGCGCGCTTCTTCAACCTGCCGTGCGTCTACCTGATGGTGCATGAGGCGGGCGACAACTTCGTCGTCCACTATGTCGGCCAGACCTCCAAGCTGAACCAGCGCTACGCCAGCCACCATCAGCTGGCGGCGGCGAAGGCGCGGGGCGCCACACACGTGCTCGTGCTTGTCGTGCGCGATGCGCGCGACCGGCTGGCGTTCGAGACAATAATGCGGTGGTTCTTCAAGCCGCCACTGAATGCCGAGGAAGTCCCCTCGCACATGCAGGGCTGGCGGGCTGCGATGCATTGCGGGAAGGCCGACATCGCGGAACTCGCGCGGGCGTCTCACATGACGCACAAGCGGGCGCTGCTCCCGCCTGCGGTGAAGGAACCAGTGGTCGCGCGGGGCTGACGGGAGCCTTCCGCGCACGATATCGGTGGTGCGGCGACAACACAGGGCAGGGCCTTGCCGGTAGCGCTTGCTTCGGCCAGCGCTTTGCAGTTTTGTGCCGTCGCATTTGCAGCAAGGGCCGGACATGGCTGATACGATCTCGACCCCGTTCCAGCATGACCCGGACAAGCCGTGGATTTTTCGCACGTATGCGGGGCATTCGACGGCGGAGGAGAGCAACAAGCTCTACCGGAAGAACCTGTCGAAGGGGCAGACCGGCCTGTCGATCGCTTTCGACCTGCCGACCCAGACGGCTTACGATTCCGATCACGTTCTCGCGCGCGGCGAAGTCGGCAAGGTCGGCGTGCCGGTTGGGCATCTGGGCGACATGCGGGCGCTGTTCGACCAGATCAAGGTCGAGGAGATGAACACCTCGATGACGATCAACGCTCCGGCGGCCTGGCTGCTGTCGCTCTATGTCGCGCTGGCGGACGAGCAGGGCTGCGATCGCAGGAAGCTGCAGGGCACCACGCAGAACGACATCGTCAAGGAGTACCTCTCGCGCGGCACCTATGTGTTCCCGCCGAAGCCCTCTATGCGGCTGATCGGGGACATGGTGGCGTGGTGCTATACCGAGACGCCGAAATGGAATCCGCTGAACGTCTGCTCGTACCACCTCCAGGAAGCGGGGGCGACGCCGGAGCAGGAGCTGGCCTTTGCACTGGCAACGGCGTGCGCGGTGCTCGACACGGTGAAGGCGGGCGGGCAGGTGCCCGAGAAGGATTTCACGACGGTCTTTTCGCGCATCTCGTTTTTCGTGAATGCCGGCGTCCGGTTCGTGACCGAGATGTGCAAGATGCGCGCTTTTGTGGATCTCTGGGAAGAGATCGGCCGCGAGCGCTATGGCGTGACGGATACGCGGGCTCTCATGTTCCGCTATGGCGTGCAGGTGAACTCGCTGGGGCTGACCGAACAGCAGCCGGAAAACAACGTCTACCGGATTCTGATTGAGGCGCTTGCGGTGACGCTGTCTAAGCGGGCGCGTTGCCGTGCGCTGCAGCTGCCGGCATGGAATGAGGCGCTGGGCCTGCCGCGGCCATGGGACCAGCAATGGTCACTGCGCCTGCAGCAGGTCCTCGCCTACGAGACAGACCTGCTGGAGTTCGAAGACCTGTTCGACGGCTCGCATGTCGTGGCCGCGAAGACCGAGGCGCTGAAGGACCAGGCGCGTGAGATGCTCGCGAAGCTGGATGCATCGGGTGGGACGATCGACAATATCGAATTCATGAAGAAGGAACTCGTCGAGAGCCAGCGTGCGCGCCTGAAGCAGATCGAGGCAGGGCGACAGGTTGTGGTCGGTGTCAACCGGTATGAGACAACAGAAGTCTCGCCGCTGTCGGGTGGCGATGGCTCGATCATGGCGACCGACCATGGCGCGGAAAGCCGGCAGATCGCGAAGTTGAAGGCGTGGCGGGCGCAGCGCAATACGGACGCCGCGGCGAATGCGCTGGGCGAGTTGCGTGCGGCTGCGGCGAGCGGCGCGAACATCATGCCGCCGAGCATTGCGGCGGCGAAAGCCGGCGTCACGGTCGGCGAGTGGGGTCAGGCGCTGCGCGAGACGTTCGGCGAGTATCGTGGGCCAACCGGCGTCGCCATCGTGATCGAAACGGGCGGGGACGAGGACATCGAGAAGGTGAAGGGCGAGGTCGAGCGCGTGTCGAAGAAGCTCGGCCGCACGCTGACCTATGTTGTCGGCAAGCCGGGGCTTGATGGCCATTCCAACGGATCGGAGCAGATTGCGGCGCGCGCGCGGCAGGCGGGCATGAATGTCGTCTACGAAGGCATCCGCTTCACGCCGGAGGAGATCGTGCAGCAGGCGATCGACAGCCAGGCGCATGTCGTCGGCCTCTCGATCCTGTCAGGCTCGCATCTCGATCTGGTGAAGGAGACGGTCGGCATCCTTCGCGCCAGGGGTCTCGACATTCCGGTTGTCGTCGGCGGGATCATTCCGGAGGCAGACGCGCTGGCCCTCAAGCAGATGGGCATCCGGCGGGTCTACACGCCGAAGGACTACAAGATCACCGAGATCATGGGTGATGTCGTGAAGGTCGTCGAGGAGACGCTGGTGAAGACGGCGGGTTAAGCGTTACGTCTTCTCTGCCTCGTTCAGCACGACGGGCTTCCTTACCAGCGCTTTCGCGTCGAGCTTTGCACCTTCCTTGCAAGCGATGGCGCGACGCGTGGCGCCGGTGAAGGGGCGGTGAAGCGGCCTGCACGGGCGCATCGCATTCGCTTTTTGCAATCTGCAGGTTGCCGCCGGACAGGCGAACCACGCCGTCCGATCCGGGCTTGAGAGGCTTGCGTGTCTTCGCGCCGTTGCAGACGGGTATTTTCCGGTCGTTTTGCCCGGGAGATCCGCTACGACCGTCCAGCTCCGTACAATCTTGCTTCTCAACCTTCCCGCTGACCATGAGAGAGCAATTGTTCCAGCGCATCCGCGATCGCCGTCATCCCTTTCACGTTGGGATGATAGAGCGCCCCGGTGATGGGCGCCCCGGGGCGCGGATAGCCGTTCATCCACGGATCCGCGCTGCAGGCATCGTGGCCCCTGGAGAGTTCGGAGGCGGTGATGACGCTGGCATTGTTCTGCGCGGCGACTGTGTGCGTGATCTCGGCAAGGCGGCGTGCGGTGTAGCGGGCGCCATCGGCCTGGATCGCGTCAAGCGGAGTTGCCGGGCAGGATCCGGCTTCCGGGAGAACGGCGAGATAGTCGACGAAAACAAGCTGCGCCCGTGGCGCGCGGCGGCGAATCTCCCTTGCGATGGCGTCCATGCGCGCTGCGAGATCGGCATAGGTTGTTTCGGCCGGACGAGCGATCATTGGCGCGCAGTCGGCCTCGACGCCCGTTTCGACCATAAGGCCGGCGCAGGAGGCGTTGGTGAGGCCGCCGATATAGCCAAGATCGTTACCGCCGATCGTGACGGTGACGAGGCGCGTGT
>JBMOGP010000241.1:0-4698 GCA_049318285.1 Hyphomonadaceae bacterium | reverse complement strand
TTCCGAAGATGGCGCTCAGGACGCTGGGGCTTGATCCGGCGCTGCATCCGCCGACTGTCGCTGGCGGGCTGACCTTCTTCGGGGGACCTTTGAACAATTACATGAGCCACGCCATCGCCGCGATGGTTCGGGCATTACGCGCCGATGCGGGCGAGCTTGGCCTGCTCTACGGACAGGGGGGCTATGTCAACAAGCATCACGCGCTGGTGCTGAGTACGGCGCCGGCGCCCGCGCCGATGGCGACAGACTATTCCGTCCAGGGCCTCGCAGATGCTGCGCGAGGGCCAACGCCGCCCTTGCTCGAGGGATATACCGGTGAAGCGGTGATCGAGACCTATACAGTCCGATATGCGCGGGATGGCTCGCCGGTCGACGCAATCATCATCGCCCTCACGCCGGATGGCGGCCGCGTGATGGCGAGCGCACCCGCGAGCGACACGGGAACGATCGGCCTTCTCGTGTCCATGCAAAGGACGGCCGTTGGCGTTCGCGGCGCGATCGTAACCGACGCCGCCGGTTCGCCGGTCTGGACGCCCGCCTGAGTCACAACCTGACCCAACCTGCACGATACAACTTCGCCGCGCTGTCGACGACGCTGCTGGCGGCGCTCACGACGACGCAGATTGGGGGCATCGCGGCCAATCGGGTGCGTGGGCTCACACCTGACCAGTTGGACAATCCGTCTATCGCTCAATTCGGCGGGCTGACGCCCACACAGGTTGCTGGCCTGACAACCACCTAATGTCGCCTTCATGGTGGTTGCGCAGCACCTCGCTGACGTGGTCAGCCGCATTGCGTTCGCGGCTCAGCAGCCATGCGGCGCCGGCGCCGCCCAGTCCGGCAAGAATGGTGCTTGCGCGTACAACGCCACCAGCGGTGCTCGTCATGGAATTGATCGGGCGCTGACGCACGAGGGTCTACTGGATCACACGGCTGCAAGGCCTCAATCCTGCGCGATCCATCGGGAAAAAGGGTTAACTGTTGCTGCAGGCAAGTTAACATACGGCGCGTTGCACCTGTCGTGTTATTCGACCGGCATGATCGACGCTACAACCGACGGCCGCTCGAGCCAGGCCCTCTATTTCGTCGGGATCGCGCTCAGCGTGCCGACGCTGATCAGCCTGATACACCGGCAGTGGGCGCTGCCTGTAGCGCCCGATATCTCGCAATTCATTGCACTCTACCGAGCCCTGGCCGATGGCATCGCCGCGGTGATCCACGCCCCCCTGCACAGCTTCACTGTACCTCCACCGCCGCTCATCGATCTCCACATCCTGTCATTCGCAGGAATGGGGATGATGACGCGCGCGCTGGAAGCTCCGGGCGAAAAGAAGGACACATGGCATGGGGCAGTCTGGGGCGTGACATCGTTCGCGTTCGGATATCTTCTCGTCGGCGTGTTCGTGATCGGGGCCTGCCTGGCTGCGTTCATCGCAAGCCCGGTCAAGGCGTTCCGGAGCGATCGATGGATCGAGACAACACCGATACTCGAAGGTCCGCAGGGCCGTCTGCGCCGTGAGCGCGCTTATCGTCTGGAACGCGATCTTGCGCGCATCACAGCCATCACGCTCACGCTCGTGGGATCATATTTCACGGTGAATGCGCTGCTCATCGGACGTTGATTCAAGATAACACTGCCGCTTCGCGGCTGGCCCGACATGCTGCGCCGCCAGAATACGCTTGCCACGCCGCAGCGCATTCCCATGCCGACAGTGACTTACCACACCGACCGCTGCTCTCATTCGGCGGACGATAACGACCGAGGAAAGATCAACCGACGTGACACGCCTTGCCCCCGCCCTGCTGGCCATGTCTGCGCTTGCCGGATGTACGACTGCTCCGGTGGTGACCGCCCAGCCGCCAATGCCGATGCCCCCAGCGATACCCGCCATGAGCGCGATCCAGCCAGAGACAACGATCACGCTGATGGACCGCGGCTCGATCGAGCAGCTGCCTGATGTCGCCGTGATCAACGTCGGCTTGCAGGTCGAAGCCAGGACAGCGGCCGAGGCGGTGGCGCAGCAAGCGACGAACATGAATGGCGTGTTCGCAGCAGTGAAAACCGCCGGCATCGCCGATCGGGACATGCAGACCGGTAACATGTCGCTCCACCCGGTCTACGAGTATCCGAACAATGCACGTCCGCGTCTCACCGGCTATCAGGCATCGAACGCGATTACCATCAAGGTCCGAAGGCTCGATACACCGGGACAGACGCTGGACGCCGTCGTCAAGGGCGGCGGCAATACGCTCAATGGCATATCGTTCTCGATCGACGAGGCAGACAGGCTCCACCACGCGGCGCGCGTCGAAGCCATCAAGGATGCCGCGGAGAAGGCTGCACTTTATGCAAATGCCCTCGGTTGCACGGTGAAGCGGATTGTCACCACCAGCGAGCAGGCGTTCTACCTGCAGCCGCCGATGCCCGTGATGATGCGAATACAGGACATGGCTGCTGAAGCGACGCCGATCGCCTCCGGCGAGGTGTGTCTTTTGCAGACCGTCAATGTGGTGTTCGAGCTGACGAAGTAGGCTGTCTCCTGGCCGGAACGCAAAACGCCGCCCGTATACAGCGGGCGGCGTTTTGCGTCTTGGGCGGGAGGCCTCGAGGATTTCGATCAGGCGATGCCGGTCACGATTTCGTTGCGGCCATTCAGGCGCACGACGCTTGGCGCCCATTGCCTGGCTTCGACCTCGTCCATCTGGGCGAACGCGGCAATGATCACGCGGTCCCCAGTCTGGACGTAGCGGGCAGCGGCGCCGTTGGTGATGTTCCAGATATCGATCCGCTCGTGCGGCAGGATGGTGGCCGCTTCCCGCAGATCGACGTCGATCGAGCACGCGCCTTCACGGTGGAGGTCGCACGCGGTGACGGCCGCGCGATGCAGCTTGCCCTTCATCATGGTCAGCAACATGAGATCATCCATCCGCCCGCACCTCGCCCTGTACCTAATCCAAGCGGTCCTTGTTAACATGGCCGCGTCGAGCCAACCGGTCGAGAGCAGCCTTTCGCCCCCTGTGTCTTTGAACACCTGGGGGGGACGTGCGCCTCGTCAGGTTGGCCGAGTTGCACGTCCAGTGGGAAGTCGCGCCGGGGCCATTGGTTCTGAGCGCCTGTACAGGGAATGGCGAAGCAGCCCGGCGGCTCGATGTCACATGCATGGAGGTGAACATGGAGAAGGAGCCGACGGTCTTTGTCGGTGTCGATTGGGCGAGCGTTGAGCACCAGGTCTGTCTGGTTCGGCCAGACGGACCGGTCCAGCGGTCCTTCGCCCACGATGCCGACAGTCTGGGCACGATGATGGACTGGCTTATGGCGAGCGCCACGGACCCGCAGGATGTCGCGGTGGCGATCGAGGTCCCTCATGGCCCGGTGGTCGAAGCGCTGATGGATCGCGGGTTTGCGGTTTTTGCGATCAACCCCAAGCAACTTGATCGCTTCCGCGACCGGTTCTCGCCAGCGGGAGCCAAGGACGACCGACGCGACGCCCTGGTGCTCGCCTCCTCGCTGCGTACCGACCGTCACTGCTTCCGTCGTCTGGAAGCGCTTGAGCCGGTGGTGGTGGAGTTGCGCGAGTGGTCGCGTATGGCCGAAGAGCTCAAGGAAGAGCGCAACCGACTGACCAATCGCATTCGTCAGCAACTCTGGCGCTACTATCCGCAAGCTCTTGATCTTGGGGAAGATCCTGGAGCCGACTGGTTCCTGGATATCTGGTCTCTGGCCCCAACGCCGGCTGACGCGACCCGACTGACTGACAAGAAGCTTGCCCGCGTACTCAGCGCCAATCGGATCCGTCGGATAAATGCGAGTGAGATCCGTAGCATCCTCGGTCGCCCCGCGCTGACGGTCGCGGCTGGAACGGCGGAGGCCGCGAAGGCTCACATCACTGCGGTCTCCGAGCGCGTCCGGCTGGTCAACCGCCAGCTGAAAGAGGTCACCCGTCGCCTCGATGCTCTTGTCGACCAACTGGCCGCAGCTCCGGAGGCCGAACCGGGGCAGCCTGTCGAGCAACGCGACGCGGCGATCCTGCGCTCTTTGCCGGGAGTGGGAAGAATCGTCCTCGCCACGTTGCTCGCGGAGGCTCATCAAGCCATCCAGGCGCGAGATTATCACGCCATCCGCACTCTGACCGGGGTCGCCCCGGTCACCAAGAGGAGCGGAAAATCCTGTCGGGTGGAAATGCGACAGGCCTGCTCGCATCGATTGCGAACGGCGGTCTACCACTGGGCCCGGGTCGCAACCCAGCACGACGCTCGCAGCAAGGCCCGGTATGCCGCCCTCCGAGCCAGGGGCTGCACTCATGGTCGCGCTCTTCGTGGGGTGGCTGACCGGCTCCTTGCCGTCGCATGCGCCATGCTCGAAGCCCGCACCACATATGACCCCCTCAAACCAGGCCAGCAGATTACCAAAGCAGCTTGATCATTGGTGGGAAGTCCCCCCCTCAAGCCAAGATGCTCCTAGTTTCAGCGACATTTCCGGGCGTCAACCCGGCTCGTTGCCAGCGCCTTAGAGGCTTCGGGCAGCCTGCTCAGCCCTGCTCACCTGCCACGACGGGGTCAAGCCCGCTTGGTGGGGTCGGGCCGGGAGCGTCGGGCGCTCCCACCGGAACATCAGGCACGGCCGTCGCGGGCGGCGGCGTCGCCTTTATTGCGGCCGGCTCTTCTGCGGTAGCAGTGGTGGGCGAGGGCTGATCTGGT
>JBMOGP010000240.1:0-4706 GCA_049318285.1 Hyphomonadaceae bacterium | reverse complement strand
GCGCGGCCGTACATCGAGGCGGGGACGCTGGTGATCGCCTTGAAGGCTGACTCCCAAGGCATGCCGTTTGCGACGGCGTTGCCGGCGAGCTGCTGGATCAGGCGGGTATTATGGCTCGCCTGGCCGGGATCGGCGATTGCCACGGTGACGCCCGCCGCAGACAGGCGCGCGGCGTTCTGTAGGGTCGCGGCCAGGATCTCAAAACGGTCTGGCAGGTTGGCCAGGGGGTTGACGATCACGGGCAAATTCGCCGCCGCAATCTGTTCGGCGACGCGCCAGCCTTCCGTGGCGCCCAGGATGATCAGCTTGATGCGGGGTTCGCGCTGGCGAAGCGTGAGCAGCTGCAGGATGTCGGCGGCGCGGTGCACCTCGACCATGAGCGGTACGCGGCCTTCTACCACCGGCTTAAGCGCCATGGCTTCCTTACGGATCAGCAGGTCCCCTTCGCCATCGTCCTCGAAGCCGCGTGGATACGCCTTGGCGTCGTCGATAGCTGTCAGCAGCCAGTGCCATGCGGCGGCCCGAGAACCGCCGGCAGCCGACGCGCCGCCTTCGCCGAGTTCCGCCAGCATGAATGCCTCGCGGGTATCGATGCTGTTGAAGGAGCCGGTAAAGTCGACGATTGCGGCGTAGCCACCGAACAGGCCGCCTGAGGGCGCTCCAACTATGGCTGCGCGGGTAAAGCCCTCGATGCGGCTGACGTCGATGGCCGTGTCATCCGGGTTGAAGGAGTCTGCGGCGTGGAGGGCCGCCTGAAACTTGCTGGCGCCAGCCAAGGTGTCGTTGGCAGTGTCTTCGGACGGAATTTCTGTGAGCCCGACGCGGGAGAACGCCGCAAAAAGGCCCGGCGTCACCCACTTGCCACGTGCGTCGACGACGGTGGCGCCAGCGGGCGCTGCGCTGGTGCCGACCGAGACGATGCGACCATTGTTGATGACGACCGTGCCGTTCTCGATGACGCCCTGCGTCGTGTTGGTAACGACGCGTGCGCCGGTGATGGCGATCTGTTGCGCAAAGGCGGCCGGTGCGGATGCGAGCAGCATCGCGGCGAGCAGGAGCTTGCGGATCATTTCACGTCTCCTTCGCCGGGTTGGCCAAGTTCGAAGTCGACCACCGGTTGGCTGTCAACGTTCGTGCGGTCCCAAGTCACGGCGCCGTCGACGAACACGAGATCTGCGCGGGTGTAGCTGCTGAACGGGTCGCCGCTCCAGATCACCACATCCGCGTTCTTGCCGGGCTCGAGTGTGCCGGTTTTGTCGAGGATGCCAAGCGCCTTGGCAGGGTTGCGCGAAAGCCATGTCCACGCTTCGGCCTTCGAGATGTTGAGGCCCGCCTTGTTGCCGTCGGCGAGCGCCTTGGCTGCTTCCTGGTTCAGGCGCTGGATGCCGTAGGCATCGTCGGAGTGGACGATGGCGCAGCCATTCTGGGCCTTGTGAACAAGGGGTATGTTCTCGCGAATGCCGTCATAGGCCTCGGCCTTGAAACCCCACCAGTCAGCCCACAGCGCGCCGCAGATGCCGTTGGCGGCGAGCATGTCGGCGATCTTGTAGGCTTCAACGCCGTGATGGAAGGTGGAGATCTTGTACCCGAACTCCTTCGACAGATCGATGATCTGCGCCATCTCGTCAGCGCGGTAGCAGTGTTGCTGGACCAGGATCTCGCCGTCGAGCACGCCCATCAGCGTATCGAGTTCAAGGTTGCGATCCGGGGCGCTCGGCGGGTCCTTCAGCTCTTCCTTCTTTTCGCCGTTGGCAGTGGCGGGCGACTTCGCCTTCTTCTCCCACGCGTCGAAGTCGGCGTCGTACTTGTCCCACTTGCGCTTGTACTCGCTGGCCCTCTGCCAGGCGTCGCGATAGCCGGCGACATTACCCATGCGTGTGAAGGGTGTCCCGCCGGGGAAGCGACCGCTGCCATAGCCATAGACACGTTTCGGATTCTCGCCGCACGCCATTTTCAGCGTATACGGCGCGTCGGGGAATTTCATGTCCTGCGCTGTGCGGCCGGGTACGTTCTTTATGATCACTCCCCGCCCGCCAAACAGGTTGGCAGAACCGGGCAGGATCTGCATTGCCGTGACGCCGCCTGCCATGGCGCGCGTGAAGCCGGGGTCGTGCGGCCAGATGGAGTGCTCCACCCAGACTTCCGCCGTGACCGGGCCAGAAGCTTCATTGCCGTCCTGATGCGCCTCGATGCCGGGCGAGGGATAGGCGCCGAGGTGGGAGTGGATATCGATGATGCCGGGGGTCACCCATTTGCCGGCAGCGTCGATCGTCTTGATGCCGGCGGGCATTGTCATCGCGGCTTCAGAGCCGATTGCGGAAATCTTGCCGCCCTGGATCAGCACAGCGCCGCGTTCGATCATGCCGCCGAGACCGTCGAACACTGTCGCGTTGCGGATGAAGACGTCTTCGGCCGGCAGCGCCCTGTAGGTCGAAGGATAGGGATCCTTGGAATAGGACACCCGGCTTGCCAGCGGTTTCATCGGCTCGCTGGATACCGCAGCGGCTTGAGGCGCTTCCGTCGATGTGGGGGTCGTCGCGCAGGCCGCTGCGGCCAGCGCCACAAGAGGGAGGAGTTTCCAGAGATGCATTCTGCGCTCCGCTGATTTCGCTACGGCAATGTCTGCACAGGCTCGCAGCTTGCGTCAAATCTCACACACGCGGCAGGCGAGGCGCCCAGGGGGCAAGGCTTGCGAGGCAACCGTCCCGAACTCAGCGCCACCTGACAAAAACAAGGGCGCGACCGGTCGCTTTTGCGGCTCGCCCCAGCCTGCGGCGCATGTCAACGTGCATGAGCTGCAGCGCGCATCGATCACCAGTACGGGTGTCGCTTGCCCAAGGTGGAGGCCATGAAGCAACCAGAAACCTATCTCGGCTGGAAAATCGACTTCAGAAACCCGCCGGGCGAGCCATCCAGCCTTGATCCTGATTCGATGCACTGGAAGGTCTACAAGAATCCCGTCGCCATGGCTGTGGGCGGCATTGCGGCCGTGCTGCTGGAGTTTGCGGATGCGCGCATTCGTTCCGGCGTGTGGGATCACTCGATCTACAAGCAGGATCCGATCGGTCGATCCAAGCGCACCGGCGTTGCAGCGATGGTGGGTGTCTATGGGCCCAGACGCGCGGCCGAGCGCGTAATCCAGGGCGTGACCAACATGCACGCGCGCGTGGGCGGGACGACACCGAAGGGCGAGGCGTATCGCGCGCTCGACGTCGATCTGCTCGACTGGGTCAGTGCGACTGCGGCCTATGGATTCCTGACCGCCTACGACAGGTTCGTCGAATACGTGCCGGAAGCCGACAGGTTGCGCTACTACGCAGAGGCCGCGCCGGGCGCGAAGCTCTACGGCGTGCAGCATTCTCCTATGTCGACCAAGGACTTCTTCGAGATGATGAACCGGCTGGTCCATCGCTTCGAGCCGCATCCGATAAACGAGGAGTTTCTTGCTATCATCCAGTCCGGACAGGCTGCGCCAGATATACCGAAATATCTCAGCCGCGCCATGGGGCGGGCGTCGGTATCGCTGCTGCCGCGGATCGTGCGCGACAAGCTTGGGTTGGGGAACAAGTATGACCTCAGCGCGATTGACCGCGTGGTGGTCAAGGCTTTGGGCAAGCATCTCGACACGAAGGCCATTCCAGGATCGCCGCCGTGCGACGCGAGCCTTCGCGTCGGCCTGCCGGCCAACTTCCTCTTTGTCGGCAAGCGCAGGCAGGCGGAACTCATGGTGGCGTGGCGCGCCGCAGGGCATGGTATGAAGCAGCCTGCCGCCACGACACTGGTGCAACCCGCCGAATGATGTGCTGAACTTCCCGCAGCAATGCTGCTGACGCGGAGCGCGCCATGAAACTCTACGATTCAATCGGACCCAATCCGCGCGTCGTAAAAATGTTCATGGCGGAAAAAGGTGTCGATGTTCCGCGGGTCACCGTCGACTTGATGGCAGGGGAAAATCGCCAGCCGGCGCATGTGGTACGCAATCCCGGGGGGCAGATGCCCACGCTGGAACTGGACGATGGTCGTTACCTCGCCGAGGTGACAGCGATCTGCGAGTACCTTGAGGAAAAGTATCCAAGTCCGCCGCTGATCGGCACCAATGCCGAGGAGCGCGCGATGACGCGGATGTGGACGCGCCGGGTTGATCTGTATATCGTGGAGCCTATGCTGAACGGGTTCCGCGCCGCCGAGGGCTACGCCTTGTTCAAGGACCGGATGCGCTTGCTGCCGCAGGCGGCCGCAGACCTGAAGGCGCTCGCGCAGGAGAAAATCACCTGGCTCGACGGGCTGATCGGCGGCCACGATTTCATCGCGGGCGACAGGTGCACGCTGGCCGACATCCTCCTGTTCTGCACGCTCGATTTCGGCGCGACCGTGGGGCAGCCGCTCAATCGCGGCAACACCAACGTCGCGGCCTGGTTCGATCGCATGGCGTCGCGGTCCAGCGCAGCTGCCAGCAAGGCGTAGGCGCGCGTGAACGTCAGCATCTTCATGCGCAAGGCGACCAAGATTCTTCACACGCTTGCCTCGTGTGGCCTGATCGGCGCGCTTATGGGTTACATCGTAATCCTGCTCGCTGCGCCGCAGGATACCGCAGCGGCGTATTCGAATGCGCGAGCATCCATCGCGGCGCTGTGCAATTACCTGCTGCTTCCTTCGCTCGCGATCGCGCTTATGTCGGGCCTGCTTTCGATGGTCGTGCATCCGCC
>JBMOGP010000239.1:0-4713 GCA_049318285.1 Hyphomonadaceae bacterium | reverse complement strand
CTGGTATCTGCCCAACCGGCCAGGGCTCAGGTCATGGACGTCGGACCGTCGGGAGTGGCGTTGATCTCAGGCCCATCTGTGATCACGCCCGAGGGTGCACAGCCCATCGTTTCCCCCCGCCCGGTCACGAAAAGGCGACCCGCCTCGCTTGCCGCCGAACCGGTCCTGCGGGCGGCCGGCGAGCTCAGCGGACTTTCTCCAAGCCTGCTTGAGGCTGTCGCCTACGTTGAATCCCGGTTTCGCCAGGACGCCGTTTCTGCGAAGGGTGCCATCGGCATGATGCAGCTGATGCCAGGCACGGCAAGGGAGCTGGGCGTCGATCCCTCAGACCCCGCCCAGAATGCGCAGGGAGGGGCGACCTATCTGCGCCAGATGCTTGCAATGTTCGATGACGACCTTGAGCTGGCTTTGGCTGCCTACAATGCAGGGCCTTCGGCCGTTGTCCGACACCGCGGCATACCGCCCTTTGCGGAGACCCGCGCCTATGTCGCTGCCGTGTTGGAGTATCTTGCCATTACGAGCGTACCGGAGATCAAGTAATGCGCCTTTACAGGGTTATCGCCTCGTTCCTGATCACCGCCTTCGTGGCGGCTGAGCAGGCATTTGCGCAGGCAGGCAATCCCCCCGGCTCCGGCCCGATCCTTGGTGCGGTCAACTGGGTCCGCGGCACGATGGAGGGCGGAATTGCAACGACCGTCGCTGTGATTGCTGTAGCCTTTGTCGGTTTCATGATGCTTACAGGACGCATGAACTGGAAGCATGGGATTACCGTTATCATAGGGTGTTTCATTCTGTTCGGCGCAGCGACCATTGTCGGCGGCATCCAGTCGGCTGCGCAGGCCTCGGCGGGGTAGCTGCATGGCAAGTCTTGAACGTGACATCGTCTTCTCTGCCTTGACGCGGCCCCAGATGTTTGCCGGCGTCAGCTATTCCTTCTTCGTCCTCAATCTGGTGATCACGACGGAGCTGTTCCTGATCAGCAAGTCGTATTGGGCGATCCTGGCCGCCCTGCTGCTGCACGCGTTCGGCTATCTGATGTGCCTGCGTGAGCCCCGCTGGCTTGACCTCTGGATTCAGAAGGTCAGCCGCTGTCCACGCGTCCCAAACTTCTCGCACTGGCGCTGCAACTCATATTCGCCATGACCAAACAGCCGCGTCCAGTATCGGATAGCAAGGCAAAGAGGCGTTTCGCACGGCGCGAAAGACGAGCGGCCGACATGCTGCCTTTTGCCCGTCACATAGACGAGACGACAATTGCGACCCGCGATGGCGCACTGATGCAGGTTCTGCATCTTGTCGGTTTCGGTTTCGAGACTGCTGACACGCAGGAGCTCAACTACCGGAAGAACGTACGCGATACCGTATTGCGTGCGATCGCATCGTCCCGCCTGACGATCGGCGCTTATGTGATGAGGCATCTCGTGCGCCCGGGGCTGCACGGCCGTTTCACCAACCCCTTCGCCCGCGACCTTGACGAAAGCTGGCGGGTGCGCCTCGCAGGAGGCCGCCTGTTCGTCAACGACCTCTTCCTGACGCTGACGCGCAAACCCGCGATCGCTCGTACGGGTATTGCCGGCATCGGCAAGAACAAGCAGTGGGACGCGGTCAGTCGCCTGCGTGATCGCCGCGAGCTGGAGGCCGCAACGGAAAGTCTTCTTGCTGCCTTGCAGCCTTATGGCCCCCGCCTGCTTGGCGCATACGAGTCCGGCGGTGCTGCTTTTTCGGAGCCGCTGGAGTTTCTCGCTTTCCTGTTTGACGGCGAACTGCGACCGGCGCCGCTTGAAAAGGGGCGCGCCGAGTTTGTCGACCGCCGCATCAGCTTCGGTCGGGACGCCCTCGAGTTCTCGGGCAATGCGCGCAGTCCAGGCATGTTGGGCGCCATGCTATCCGTCAAGGAATATTCCCCGCACACGTCCAGCGGCCAGCTCGACGGCCTCCTGCGTGTGCCGCATGAGATGGTTATCGCGCAGAGCTTTTCATTCGTGGACCGCCAGCCCGCGCTCAACCGCATGAACCTCGCCCTTCGCCGCATGCGTGCTGCCGATGATGAGGCGCTCTCGCTCCGCCGGGATCTTGTGCAGGCCAAGGACGATGTCGCCGCAGGGCGCGCTGTATTCGGTGAGCATCACCTGACCATCATGGTCCGTGCTTCCGACTTTGAACCTCTCGACAGAGCCATAGCTGACGTTCAGGCGGCTCTTACCGAAACAGGGGTCATCGGCGTGCGCGAGGAGGCAGCTCTGGAGCCGGCCTTCTGGGGGCAGTTTCCCGGCAATGGCGCCTACATAACGCGCAAGGCGTTGATCTCTTCGGCAAACTTTGCCGGACTTGCGAGCCTCCACAGCCATCCGATCGGTCGCGCAAGCGGCAATCACTGGGGCTCAGCGGTGACGCTGCTCGAGACGACTGCGGCCTCACCCTACTATTTCAACTTCCACAGGGGCGATCTGGGGAATTTTCTGGTGATCGGCCCCTCGGGGGCCGGCAAGACGGTCGTGCTCAATTTCCTGATCGCGCAATGTGAGCGCTTCGAGCCAAAAGTGATCTTCTTCGACAAGGATCGCGGGGCCGAGATATTCCTGCGGGCGATGGGCGGCCGCTATGATGTGATCCGGCCAGGCACGCGAACAGGATTCAACCCGCTCCAGCTCCCGGATACGCCGGGTAACCGCCGCTTCCTGCAGCAATGGGCGGCGAAGCTGGTGACGTCGAACGGTGAGGTCCTCTCGGCTGAGGACTCTGCGACGATTTCGGCGGCCATAAACGCGAACTATGATCAGGCGTCGACCTTCAGGCGCCTGCGCTATTTCCGGGAACTCTTTCTTGGCGGGCGCAGGCCGACACCGGGTGATCTTGCCTCGCGTCTCAGTCCGTGGACCGGCGAGGGCGACCGCGCCTGGTTGTTCGATAACGAGAACGATCATCTCGATCTGGACACGCGCATCGCTGGATTCGATATGACGCACTTGCTGGACGACCCCGTCCTGCGCACGCCCACGATGATGTACCTTTTTCACCGCGTCGAAGAGCGCCTGAACGGCCAGCCCTCGATCATCGTGATCGATGAGGGATGGAAGGCCCTCGACGATGAAGTCTTCGTAGGGCGCATCCGTGACTGGGAAAAAACCATCCGGAAACGCAACGGGATCGTTGGATTCGTGACCCAGTCGACGGGGGATGCGCTCGAGTCCCGGATCGCCAATGCTGTCATCGAGCAGTCTGCTACGCAGGTTTTCCTGCCAAACCCGAAAGCGCAGGAGGCAGATTACTGCGAGGGTTTCGGCTTGTCCCGGCATGAGTTCGATCTGATCCGTACTCTGCCCGATACCTCGCGCTGCTTTCTCGTAAAGCACGGTGCCGAGAGCGTGATTGCCCGACTGAACCTGAACGGGCAGAAAGACCTGCTGACGGTGCTCTCAGGCCGCGAACGGACGGTGCGTATGCTCGACGATATCCGGGCTGAGGTCGGCGACGACCCGCAGGCATGGATGCCGCAGCTGGTGGCGAAGGGGGCATGATGGCTCTTTGTCCCACTCCTCCGGAAGAGGGTATGGTCGGCGCCGTCCTCGAGACAGTCGATTGCCATATCCGCCTCCTGGTGCATGACACCTATCGGGAACTTGTGGGGCCGAACACCTTGTTTGCGACGGCGTTCACGGGCTTGCTGACCATCTACATTGCCCTGCTCGGCTATCAGCTTCTGTTCGGGCGCGGCGGCCTTCGCGTGACGGACTTGCCGATTGTCGCGCTGAAGCTGGGTCTGATCCTGGCTTTTCTGACCTCATGGGCGGCCTACCAGACGCTGATCTTCAACCTCCTGTTCGACGGACCGGCCGAGATCATGAAGGTTCTGCTCGGCCCGCTGTCGGCGCGCGGCGCAAGCTTCGATGGCGACGTCATGGGCGGGGTACAACGCGCTTTTGAGGACATGAGCGGGGCTGCAGGCATTTATGGCGGGATGGCGAGCCCGACGGCGAACCTCCTTCAGGGCGGGCCCATGCTTGGTTCGGGACTGTTGTGGCTGACCGCGATAACATTGCTCCTGCTGACGCTGGGCCTCGTCATCGCCGCCAAGATCGTGCTCGCATTTCTGCTGGCAATCGGTCCGGTTTTCATCGGCATGCTGCTGTTCGACCAGACGCGGGGTTTGTTCGAGGGCTGGATGCGCGCCGCCTTCTCTGCGGCAATGGCGCCGCTGGCCGTGCACGTGTTCGGCGCTGTGATGCTGATGATCCTCCAGCCGTTCCTGGAAATACTGGTCGGCAATGCCGCCAGCGGGACCTTTGATATGGGACCTGTGATCACCATCACGATCGTGGTGATCGTATTCCTGATGGTGATGATTCTCGGGCTGGGCGCGGTTGGCGCCATCGGGCGTGGTTTTGCTTTCTCGAAGGGGCGCGATCATCAACCTGCGCTGCGGCGGTTATCAGCGCCTGAGCGTCCTGCCTGGGAGGGTCCGGGAGAGCGAGCCGAGCAGATTGTCGCGCGCATGGCGCGAACCGACCGGCATCACGCCGCCGCAGGCGAGGGGTACTACGCCAGCCGCGAGGGGGCAGGCCGCCGCACTGGCGAAATCGCAGATGCCGTAGCCTCTGCGCCTCAGCTCGCTGGCGAGCGGCTCGGCCAGACGTATAACCGCGCCCCGCGGATAGCTGACCGAAGGGGAGATGGCTGATATGGTCGGGAGGGGGTTCGACGACCAGAGCTCTG
>JBMOGP010000238.1:0-4720 GCA_049318285.1 Hyphomonadaceae bacterium | reverse complement strand
AAAGGCCGCCCGGCACGTGAACGGGGAAGGTCACGTGCAGGTCGGCGACTTCAAGTATGGGCTTTGTCTCAAGCGACGGCGGCGCTCCGATAGCTGGCCGGCCACCGCGATCCGTGCGGTCCATGCGCGGCATCGCTTCGAGAAGCATGCGCGTGTAGGCGTGTTGCGGGGCTGCAAAGACCTGGTCGACCTCGCCGCGCTCGACTGCTTCGCCATGGCGCATGACGACGACCCGGTCGGCCATGCGCGCGATGACGCCCATGTCGTGCGTGATGAGAACGAGCCCCGCTCCGGTCTCGCGCTTAAGCTCGTCCATCAGGTCCAGCACCTGGGCCTGTACCGTTACGTCGAGCGCCGTCGTCGGCTCGTCGGCCAGCAGCACCTGCGGCTCGCACAGCATGGCGGCGGCGATCATCACGCGCTGGCGCATGCCACCGGAAAGTTCGTGCGGGAACTGGTGAAGACGGCGGCGCGCTTCGGGGATGCGCACGCGCTCCAGCCATTCGACGATGCGCTGTTCAGCGGCGCGGCCCTTGAGGCTCTTGTGGCGGGCCAGCACTTCCGCCATCTGCGCGCCCACTGTCATGTGCGGCGTCAGCGAGGTAAGTGGGTCCTGGAAGATCATCGAAATGCGCGCGCCGCGTATCTCGTTGAGCTGTTTGCGGTCGAGCCCGTTCATCTCAACGCCGTCGAACAGGATCGACCCGTCGACTTTTCCGTTAGCCGCTGTGAGGCCCATCGCCGCCAGCACGGTCTGGCTCTTGCCCGAACCGCTCTCGCCCACGAGGCCGAGGCACTCGCCGGGCGCGACGCTGAAGGAGAGCTTCTTCACTGCCTCGACCAGCCCGTCCTGCGTCTGGAAGGACACGGACAGGTGGCGGACATCGAGGATGGGTTTCGCGGCAGCCAGCGTGGAGGCCGAGAGGTTAGCCGCAGTCGGGGTGGACAAGATGTTGCTCACGATAGCTTGCGCGCTTCGATGCCCTCAGCGGCGAGAACTGACAAGATCGCATCGTGCAGCAGGACGCCGGCGTCGGGGCCGGCCGGCGCTGTGCCCTTGGGCGGCTTGCGGCGCTGCCGGGCAAATATGCGCCACTGCGTCGGATAGCCCAGCGTCGGGCCATGGCTGGCGCATCCGATCGTGATCTCCTGTCCCGACTCCGCCGGATACTCCAGGAACCAGCCGAACGCCTCGCCGTGGGGATAGCTGGTCACCAGCCCTTCCTCGGCCAGCGCCTGCGCCAGCCAGGCGGCCAGCTCGAAGCCGTAAAGGTCTTCACTGACCTGGCACGGCTCGGGCAGGAACGGTCGAAACCGGTCGGTGGTGAATTCGAATGTCCATAACAGCATGGGCGGCACTTGACCCGTTGCGGCGGCGGAAGGGAACCCCTCCCCGTCGGCGCGAGCCATGCCATTCAGCCGCAGGCCTTCGTGCCGGGAGCTTATGCGACAACCCGAATGTGGGTCAGTGCACCTAGCGCGCTCGCACGGAGGGCCGCGGATTGGCCCCAGGAGCGGAGCCATTCATCGCACCGCTCGCCAGTACCGGAACCAGATAGCCGATCGCCAGCCCGGTATTCGACACGGCATTCATCCAGAAGCCCGTCGCCACGGATAAGGCGCCGTCGATCAGGAACCACACGATCATGCCAATTGTCGCAAGACGCCAGACCGGACCAGCATCCGCGCCCAGCCGGTGAGCCGCCATGAACAGGGCGAGATAGGTGACGCCCCACCCCATGGTCACGGCGCCCATCAGCGCGACACTGAAGCGGAGGTGCGGCGTCCACTCCAGCGGCGCGCCCCCGCCAACGATGGCGAAGACGGCTTCTGCGACCGTGTCCGTGGCGTCGAGACCGCCTCCAGCCAGAACAAGGCCGAATACGATCACCACCCACGCCCAGGCGTTCAACCAGTTGCGCCAGAATGCCGACATGCCTTGCTTTCCCCGCTGAATGTTCAATGCAGCATAGTCGGAGAGAGGCAGCAGCCAATTACGCTGCAGGTAATGAACTGCTGGATGGTGACCGGCTCATGAAGCGGCACCCTTGCCAAGCAGCGCATCGATCTCGCTCGCATGCGGCATGGCCCTGGTGAACTCGAATGCACCAGGGCCGAGCATCTCCTTCGCCGCGCCGATCATCGCGCTCATGGCAACGGCGTGCATCATGCCGCCAGTGGAGATGCGCTTCACGCCGAGCGCGCCAACCTGCTCCACCGTCAGCTGCTCCTTGCGCGGACCGCGCACGATGTTGAATGGGCGATCGATTGATCGGCACACGTCACGCACTTCCTCCGACGTGTTGAGGCCCGGCGCGAACAGGACGTCCGCCCCTGCTTCCTGATAGGCCTGCAGGCGCGCAATCGTGTCCGCGAGGTCTGGCCGTCCGTTGAGATAGTTCTCGGCGCGAGCGCACAGCATGAACTTGAAAGGCAACCTGCGCGCGGCCTCCGCCGCGGCGCGGATGCGATCGGCCGCTTCTGAGATGCTATAGATCGGGCTGGCGCGGTCGCCGGTGAAGTCCTCGATCGAGCCGCCGACAAGCCCTGCCGCGGCGCCCTGCCGGATCGTCTCGGCGCAGTTTTCCGGCTTCGGCCCGAAACCATCCTCAAGATCGGCCGCCAACGGAACGTCGATCACCGGCGCCATCGCCCGGATGTGGGCCATGACATTCTCGCGCCCCGCATTGTAATCGGGAAACCCGATCGAGCGTGCATAGCCCGCGCTGGTCGTGGTAAGCGCCTTGAAGCCGAGACCCGCCAGAAGCCGGGCCGAGCCCGGATCCCACGGATTGGGAATCACGAACACGCCGGGCGCCTTGTGCAGCGCCTCGAATGCCGCGGCCTTGTCTGCCTGTGATGCTGCCATGGAGGTCTCCAGCCGTCTGCCCGCAGGTATCCTAGCGGCGAAGGCAGCGGCAGACATCGCGATTTTCTCATGATTGCCGAGAGCCGTGCTTTACGCGCACGTCCGGCCATCGCATCAATCGGGCTCATGTGGAGGGAATCGATGAGAACGCTTGTCCTGTCCGGCCTGATGGCCGCCGCCGCCCCGGTTGCAATGGCGCAGAACGTCTACGTCACCGCTGACCGCCTGCTCGACGTTTCAACCGGCCGCATGATCCAGAATCCCGCCATCATCGTCCAGGACGGCGTCATTACCGCGGTTGGCTCTCGCGACCGCCTTCAGGTACCCTCCGCCGCAATTGTCCACGAACTTCCCGGCGTCACGCTGCTGCCCGGCCTGATCGACATGCACACCCATCTCGACAGCGATCCGACCATGGGCGGCTTCACCGGTATCGGTCTGCCCGACGCCTATGCCGCCGTGATCTCGGTTCCCGCCGCCAAGGCGACGCTGGATGCAGGGTTCACGACGGTGCGCAATGTCGGTTCGGGCAATTGGGACGATATCGCGCTCAAGGCCGCCATCGAGATGGGCAAGGTTCCCGGCCCGCGCATCGTGCCCGCCGGACATTCCTTCGGCGCGACCGGCGGCCATTGCGACATCACCGGCCTGTCGCCCTCCTTCAACATGGCCAGCCCCTACAATGCCGACAGCCCGGATGAGGGCCGCAAGCGCGTGCGCGAAATCCGAAAATACGGCGCTGAGGTGATCAAGATCTGCGCGACGGGCGGCGTCTTCTCGCACAACACCGAGCCGGGCCAGCAACAGCTGACGCTCGCCGAGATGAAGGCGATCGCGGAAGAGGCCCACATGTGGGGCCTCAAGGTCGCGGCACACGCGCACGGCGCCAGCGGCATCCGCGATGCGGCGCTCGCCGGCATCGACACGATCGAGCACGCCAGCCTGATCGACGATGAAGGCATCGCGGCCGCCAAGAAGATGGGGACGTTCCTGTCGATGGACATCTACAATACGGACTACACGCAGAGCGAAGGCCCAAAGAACGGCGTGATGGAGGATAACCTCCGCAAGGACCGCGAAGTCGCAGAGGTCCAGCGCCAGGGCTTCAAGCGCGCGCTCGCAGCCGGCGTGAAGATGGTCTACGGCACCGATAGCGGCGTCTATCCGCACGGCGACAACGCCAAGCAGTTCGCTGTGATGGTGCGCTATGGCGCAACACCCCTGCAGGCGATCCAGTCGGCGACCATCAATGCCGCCGAGGCGCTCGGCAAGAAGGGCAAGGTCGGCGTCGTGGCGGCCGGCGCCTTCGGCGACCTGGTCGGCGTGATGGGCGACCCGACGCGCGACGTAACGCTGCTGGAAAAGCCCGCCTTCGTCATGAAGGGCGGTGAAGCGGTCGTGGGCGGGGAGCAGTAAGGCAGCCGCGTCAGCAGCTGGCTTCCACTGCGGCCAGATTCCGACACGAAGTGCGACCAGCGTTGCCGCTTCAAGGGGAGATGGCCAATGCGCGCGCTATTGCTGATGTCCGGTCTGGCGCTCGCCATGCCCGCGCCCGCACAGGCTCAACCCTCGCATGCCATCGCGGGTGACTGGCACGGCACTGGCCTCCGGGTCGGCCCCGAGGGCGCTCAGTCGAGCTGGACAATCCAGCTTTCCATCACAGCGGCCGGCGCCACCCTTCATGGCGAAGAACGGACGTCTACTCTGGTTCTGGACGAGCCCAGGAATGCCTGGCTGACACGTCAGCGGCGTTGTACCCGGACAATCTGGTTTCCTAGAACTCAACAAGCAATGCGGTCGCATCGTCGCTCGTCTTGAAGCGCCCAATACTCGCGTCGTCCTCGGGCGAGG
>JBMOGP010000237.1:0-4727 GCA_049318285.1 Hyphomonadaceae bacterium | reverse complement strand
CTGCCATGGCGCCCTGCTGGCGTGAGGAGTTCAGGCCCAGTATAAGCCCCGAATTGTCGCCAGGGGAAACCTCCATGAAGATTCTGATCGTGGGCAGCGGCGGCCGTGAACACGCGCTCGCCTGGCGCCTGAAACAGAGCCCACGCGTTACCCAGATCATGGCAGCCCCAGGCAATCCTGGCATCGCGGAACTGGCCGACTGCGTCCCCGTTGCGGCCGACAACATCGAGGGCCTTGTTGACCTCGCCCGGCTCGAGCGCCCGAACCTCGTCATTATCGGCCCGGAAGTCACGCTTGTTCACGGCCTCGCGGACAGGCTGCGTGCGATCGACATCCCCGTCTTCGGCCCGTCGGCGCGCGCAGCGATGCTCGAAGGCTCGAAAGGCTTCTCGAAGGACTTCATGGCGCGGCACAGCATTCCCACCGCCCGCTACCGTCGCTTCAACAGCGAGCAGGCAACCGAGGCGAAGGCCTACCTTGAGACTTTCGATAGCCCTCCCTACGTCCTGAAGGCGGACGGGCTGGCGGCGGGCAAGGGCGTCGTCATCGCCGAGACGCGCGCTGAGGCTGAAGCCGAGATCGACGCCATGCTCGGCGGCAAGTTCGGAAACGCATCGTCCTCGATGGTGATCGAGGAATTCATGCACGGTGAGGAAGCCAGCTTCTTCGCACTCTGCGATGGCGAGACGGCCGTGCCCCTCGCAGGGGCGCAGGATCACAAGCGTGTCGGCGACGGCGACACGGGTCCCAACACCGGCGGCATGGGCGCCTACTCGCCCGCGCCGATCCTCGACGAAGTGATGCAGCAGCGCGTCATGGACGAGATCGTGACCCCCACGATCGCAGGCATGAAGAAGGATGGTCGCCCCTATCGCGGCGTACTCTTCGTTGGCCTGATGATCGACGACAGACACGGCCCGCGCGTCATCGAATACAATGTCCGCTTCGGCGACCCGGAATGCCAGGTGATCATGACCCGGCTGAAGGAAGATCCTCTGCCCCAGCTGCTCGCCTGCGCGACGGGCGGCCTCGCGGGGTGCAAGCGCCTCGAGCGCTTCTCCGATCCGGCGGTCACCGTCGTGATGGCGGGCGCCGGTTACCCTGGGGAACCGAAGAAAGGCGGCGTCATCCGGGGGCTCGACAAGGCGGGCGAGGTCGGGGGCGTCACGATCTTCCATGCCGGCACCGCGCGAAGGGGCAATGACATCGTCGCAAATGGCGGCCGCGTCCTGAACGTTACAGCCACCGGTCCAACCTTGAAGGAGGCCGTCGAACGCGCCTACCGCGCCGTCGACCTGATCGACTGGACGGACGGTTTTTGCAGGCGCGATATTGGTTGGCGGGCGCTGGCGCGGGACGTCTAGCGCTCGCTGGAACAAACCCACTCGACCTCACGCCCGGAACGGTGTTTAGCAGATCAGACCTTTCGACAGGATGCCGGCGTCAGACCGGCCGACGACAGCAGGGCAGGACATGACCGAAGCGAACCCGACGGACCTCTTTTCCGGCACCAAGGACGTCGCCGAAAGCCACCGCTTCGACGAAGCGAAACTCGCGGCGTGGATGGAGGCGAATGTCGAGGGCTACAGGGGGCCGCTGACAGTGCGCCAGTTCAAGGGCGGCCAGTCCAACCCGACCTACCAGCTGATCACACCGACGAAAAAATACGTCATGCGCCGCAAGCCGCCCGGAAAGCTCCTGCCCTCGGCGCACGCCGTCGATCGCGAGTATCGCGTCATCGCGGCCTTGTATCCGCTCGGCTTCCCGGTCGCGAAGCCTTACGGTCTCTGCGAGGACGACAGCGTTACCGGCACGATGTTCTATGTGATGGACATGGTCGAGGGTCGCATCATCTGGGACGCGACCCTGCCCGACTACTCGCCACAACAGCGCGCTGCGATTTACGACGCCAAAGTCTCCACCTTTGCGGCTCTGCACAATGTCGACTGGAAAAAGGCGGGCCTCGAAGGCTTCGGCAAGGAAGGCGACTATATCGCACGCCAGATCCACCGCTGGACGAAACAGTACCAGATGTCCGAGACCTCCAAGATCCCTGAGATGGACAAGCTGATCGAATGGCTGCCGAAGAACATCCCGCCGGGCGAGACCACGACCATCGTCCATGGCGACTACCGCATCGACAACATGGTGCTGCATCCGACCGAACCGCGCGTCCTGGCGGTCCTCGACTGGGAGCTGTCCACGCTGGGCGATCCGCTCGCCGATTTCACCTATCATCTCATGTCGTGGGTCATGCCTTCGTCCGACCCGCAACGGCCGAGCATCGCCGGCGTCGTTGATGCACCTGGCTACGGCATCCCGAACAAGGAGCAGTACCTCGCCCGCTATTGCGAACTGACCGGCCGAAGCGGCCTGCCCGAGCTGGACTTCTATTTTGCATACAACGCATTCCGCCTCGCAGGCATCCTGCAGGGAATTGTGGGCCGTGTCCGCGACGGCACGGCGTCGAACGCTGCGGCCGCCCAGAACGAGGGACGGGTCCAGCCACTGGCACAGTTTGCCTATGCCTGTGCGCAACGCGCGGGGATGACCTGAGGCGCTCTAGCTTCGCGCAAGCGCGCCGAACCACTGGTCAAGCGCCCGCGCCTCGGCGCGGGCGCTTGTCGTGCGGCGGACAGCTTCCGCATCCTCGCCCCAGTGCTCAGCCTGATAGGCCTCGTCGATGCGCGACAGCTCATACGCGTCCGCCGCGGTCAGATGACCACGCTCGACGGCAAGGCCGAGCACTGCTGATCCGAACAGCGCTACGCCATGCGCCAGTCCCGCCAGCCGGAAGCGGTCAAGGCTGGCAGCGTGCGCGCGAATGGCCGCGATCGAAGCCAAGGACTGCGGTTTCGGCATGATTCCGACGCTTGGCGTCAACGCGACGCCGAGACCAGCGGCCCATTCGCGCAGCGGGCCCCAAGCGGCCTCCTGCCGGTCAAGCAGGGCTGCAGGCCCTTCTGCGAGATAGCAGACAAGATCGGTCTCGACGTATCGCGCCACCTGCGCGGCGAGCGCTGTGACGGCTTCATCCGGCCGATCCAGAACGCCATAGGCCTGGCGCGTATTGAACATGGTGGGCAGATCGATGCGCTCAACCTGAGCCCGCCATTCAGCGGCGATGGTCTCGGCGAGATCATGTGTCGGCAGGATGAACGGCCGCCCCGCCTGCGAGCGCAACGCGCGGGCATCGAGCAGGACGGTCCATCCGGGCTGCACGGGCGCGATCGACACATCCGTGTAGAACCGCTTCGGCCGCTGGTCGATCTCGCCCTTCACGCCCTTGGCGTATTCCATCGTCTGCGCCTCAATTACCGGATGCGCCGCGGCTTGCGCAGGTCGAAGAAATTCTCCGCGCTGTCCTCGTCAAAGCCGAGGACCTCAAACGTCTGCTTCATGTGCGGGGAAAGCTCCGCCACGATCTCCACATCTCGGCCGCCGGGGTTGGGCAGGCGAAGCGCGCGCGCATGCAGATGCAGGCCATCGGCCAGCCCCTGCGGCAGCTCGCGATCGCACGTATACTTGCGATCGCCCACGATTGCGCAGCCGATGCCGGCCATGTGGAAGCGCAGCTGGTGGGTGCGCCCCGTCTCCGGCTTCAGCGCGACCCACGCAGCCTTGCGGCCGGCATTCTGCACCACCGCGTAAAGCGTCGAGGCATGAACCGCACCCTTCTCGTTCTGCTCGGCAGCGCGCATCTTTTCCTTGTCGTCCTTTGGCCCGGTCGACTTGATCATCCAGCCGCGAATGTCGCCCGTCGTCGGATGCGGCACGCCAAGCACGACGGCCCAGTAGATCTTGTCGAGTTCGCGCGAGCGGAACAGCGCGCCCAGCCGGTTGGCAGTCCCCACTGTCTTGGCCAGGACGAGCACGCCCGACGTGTCGCGGTCGAGGCGATGAACGAGACGCGGCTTCTCGGCGGTATCCGGCACCAGCGCGCGAGACAGCGCATCGATGTGGCGCGTCGTCCCCGTGCCGCCCTGCACGGCGAGGCCCGGCGGCTTGTTGAGCGCAATGATGTGGTCGTCCTCGTAAATCACCAGCGAGCGCATCATGTCGGCGTCGGACGCCTTCACGCGCGTGCGCGGCTTGTCGTCCTCATCGTCGCCCTCGCGGCCCTTCGCGGCGGT
The DNA here is from genome assembly GCA_049318285.1 of Hyphomonadaceae bacterium. Classification (GTDB taxonomy): domain Bacteria; phylum Pseudomonadota; class Alphaproteobacteria; order Caulobacterales; family Hyphomonadaceae; genus UBA7672. Next base: position 594 of record JBMOGP010000237.1, on the reverse strand, counting down.
CATGGGCGGGATACGCACGGTCTGCCCGGCCTTCACCCGCGTGTTCGCCTTGGCGCGCGCGCCATCGACGCGGATCTCGCCGGTGCGGCACGCCTTCTCGATCTGGCCCTGGGTCAGGCCATGGAATTTCCGCTTCAGCCAGCGATCGAGGCGTGTGTCGTCCTCGTCCGCATCGACACTGAGGGTGACAACCTGTCCGACGTTCCAGCTCATCCGAGAATCCGTTTCGCGATCATCATGCCGATGGCGACGGCGGCGAGGCCGGCGAGAACGGAGCCGATGGAGTAGGTTGAAGCGCCGAGCCAGTCGCTGCGCGCGATCATGCGCATCGTCTCGAGCGAGTAGGCCGAAAAGGTCGTGAAGCCGCCGAGCACGCCGACGCCGAGGAACAGCCGCCATGGCTCGGCCGCGTCCCCGCGCGTCGCAAGCCAGCCGGCAAGGAGGCCGATGGCGAGGCTGCCGGAGACGTTGATGATGAACGTCGCCACAGGCCAGACATCACCTCGCAGCGGCATCGCCAGCGAGACGCCGAAACGGGCCGCGGCGCCGAGGCCGCCCCCGAGGGCTACGAGAAGGACATTGAACATTTCGCCC
>JBMOGP010000236.1:0-4761 GCA_049318285.1 Hyphomonadaceae bacterium | reverse complement strand
ATCTTCGCCGCCGTCGGCAAGGCCCTCGATGGCGGCGCCCGCACTGCCGACCTCGGCGGCGCGATGAGCACCCGCCAGATGGCAGACGCGATCCTCAAGCACCTTTAAGGGCTGGCGCGTCCCCAGCGCGTCACAAGTCGCGCCATCGTCCACAGCCCCCGGGACGATGGCGCACGTGACGGTGAGAGACCAAGGCCTCCCAGTCGTTTGGTCCGATAGCATTCCTGACCGCACGCATCTGTACGGCGCCTGACAACGCCTGCCTTCGCCCCGACTGGCCATCAGCGTACAGACGATCCTGCCGCGACCTGCTCTTGTGCCGGCCAGTGGCGCTGATCTCCCCGGCTCCCCGGACAGTTGAGGGCGCCCCCTATCCGGGGCGCCTGTTTTTCGTGTGCAGGCGGATCATCGAAGTCGACCGCTGTCCCCTGCACCTTGTTTGTCACGAACGAACAGTCGCGCAGCCGCCCGGTTCAGAATCGATCTGAACCCGCAATCACCCTCCGGCATGCCAGCTGGAACCACATTGATCTGGCGCCATCTGATTAACTGGCGCATCATGGTTCCAGCAGTTGGCCCTGACTGGCGTGCAGCTGCCTGAGAGCAAAGCGTGCTCCCGCCCCCGGCGCTGGAGACGACTTTTGGCCCACATCGAGCAGGCAGCGATAAAGAACAGGATTCTGGCCGCGCTGCCGACGGTCGAGCTTGCGCTCATTTCCAACCGCCTGATGCTCGTCAGCATGGACCTTGGCGAAACGCTGCACCGCCACGGCGATGTGATCAAGCATGTCTATTTCGTCGAGACAGGCTTCATCTCCGCCCTGAATGTCCTGTCCGATGGCCGCCCGCTGGAAATCGCGCTGATCGGCTCAGAGGGCGTGGCCGGCTTTTCCGTCGTGCTGGGCGGCAAGACATCCTATGCCGAGACGATGTGCCAGACCGAGGGCAGGGCCTACCGCATGTCCGCCGAAGGCTTGCTGGATGCCGTGGCTCAGGCGCCTGTGCTGCGCGACCTCCTCCTGCGCTATGCCCTGCTCTTCCAGATCCAGGTCTCGCAGACAGCCGCCTGCAACGCCCATCACGCGCTCGAACAGCGGCTGGCGCGCTGGCTCCTCGCCGCGCATGACCGCAGCAAGGTCGCCCAGCTTTCACTTACCCAGGATCTGATCGCCGTGATGCTTGGTGTTCGCCGTGCCACCGTGAGCATTGCCGCCAGCACGCTCCAGCGCGCCGGCGTGATCCGGTACCAGCACGGCAAGATCACGATCCTCGACCGCGTCGGGCTCGAGAACGCTGCGTGCGAGTGCTACGAGGCTGTCAGCGGAGAATACCGGCGCCTTTTCGGAGAAGAGGCCGCACTGCCCCGCGAATAGCCGTTCTCGACTGAAGTCCCCGGCTCCCGGCAAATCTGAGCTCATGATCAGTCCCACCGGGCGACGGAGTGTACCTCATTCAGCAAGAGAGTCGGTGAGCGTACCGAACTTTCCCCGGCGCGGGCGTACATCACGCATGATGGAGAAGGTGATGTCGAACGATGTTTCGAATTTCTCGCCAGTCAGCGCCGTCAAGGGCCGAGCCGACGACGGACAGAGGGCAGTGCGCGATCTGCGGCTGGAAAACCTCAAGCTGCGCGATCAGATAAAGGACCTGCAGCAGCGCTCGCTGAAGCATGTCGTCATGCTTCGCGAGGGTGACCATCGCATCAGGAACAGCCTGCAACTTGTCGCGAGCCTGATGCGCCTCCAGGCCAACCGAGAGCCAGGCCGCCCTGCCAGCTTCGCACTCAACGCTGCCGCCGCCCGTGTGAGCTGTATCGCCGGCATCCACGAGGCGTTGCAGGCGTCGCGTGGCCTTGACCGTGTTGATCTCGGGGCAGCTCTCCGGAAGATGTGCGCGTCTCTCCACGCCATGGCGGGCGAGGAAGGTCGCATCGAGATCCGTGTCGACGCTATCCCGCTCGAAATACCCGTCGCGCTGGCCCAACCCGTCATGCTCGCTGTGAATGAGCTTGTCGTGAATGCGCTGCGTCACGCCTTTCCGAGCCACGACAATGGATCAATCCGCGTCAGCATGAGCCGGGCGCCTGGCGGCTTCGAAATCTGCGTCTCCGATAACGGCGTTGGCCTCCATCCCGACCATGCTCCAGACGAGGGCTACGGCATGGGCCTGGTGCACATGATGGTCAAACAGATTGGCGGTCGGCTGGAAATCGACAGCTCAGCCGGCGCATGTTTCACAATCCATGCAACTTTGGCGGATGCCTGACAGGCGAGTGCGACAGACGCTGGCGATTGGCCGCGACCTCGCCGCGATCGTGCTTCAAAGCCGTGGCCGGAGCAGCGCCCAAGCCAAGGCTTGAGGGCTTCGCCTGCAACTGATGCCCTGCTTCTGTCTTCTCGTTGAACATGAGCTCGATCTCGCGGTCAGCCTCCGCTCCGCCAAGCACAACACTGGCCATCCGCAGGGCGATCACGACGGAAGCATCGATGCCCAGCATCCAGGACTGCCACCCCAGGTCGAACCAGGCGCTGGACGCTTCGCGTCTTGCCACCAGGAGGCCTACGTGATTTCGGGCGACTGCACGACGTTGTCCGTCAGCAAACCATCATCCGCCGGAAGCGAGATGACCATCGCAAATGCGAAGATTGCCGCGACACATGCCAGGCTGAGAACCTGCGAAAGCTTGAGAGGGCGTTCGGTCACTGCAAAAATCCTGTCGGTTGGTACAAGCCAGTCATCCCATTTGCGCCGTCTGGCCCGAGGACAGTTTGACCTTGTCCGAAGGCGATCCCTTCAGTGACACGGACGCTGGCTGTTCGCGGCCCATCGTCGAGTGGCCCTTCATGCGCACCAGCGGATTGGGCGCACACCAGACTTCCGCAGACACGTCGAGCGCCGTGAACCAGATCAGGTTGTGCGCCTCGCCATCATCGATGACAGCGACCGCATAGCCACCGCCCTTGCCGTTGACGGTAAACGGGATCGAAGGGTTCAGCTGATGGAAGGGCATGTAAGCTCCGCACGGCGTCATGGTGAAAGCGATGAACCAAACCCTTGTTCCAAAACGGCGCAGCAGACGGCAGTGGCTCGCATGGTGCGCGTAAAGTCATTTAATCTTTGATAATGGCGGGCAACCCGCGTTGATCCCGGCCCGGCGCTGGCCTGGAACATATGAGGAGGATGAAGCTGGAGGGTCGCATGGCTCATTTGAAGATCGACTATGTCGAACTGGCCAGCCGCGACATGGCGGCGACGCAAGGCTTTCTCGCCAAGGCGTTCGGCTGGACATTCGTCGACCACGGCCACGGCTATCAGGCCTTCGCCAATGCCGGGATCAACGGCGGCATCTTCCAGGCTGATGGCGAAGCGCCAGCGCCTCACCTGGTCATCCTGAAAACTGACGATCTCGAAGCCGCCCTCACAGCCGTGACATCGGCCGGCGCCGAAATCGTCAACCCGATCTTCGCCCTCCCAGGCGACCGCCGCTTCCACTTTCGCGGGCCCGGCGGCAACGAGCGAGCGGCCTGGAGCGCGGGCTGACTAGGAGCGCTTCGGCGGCGGCGTTGCCGCGATATGCTTGCGCGCTTCGTCCATCCAGCCGGGGCCTTCCGGGAAGGTGATGTCGCCAACCCGGAAGTCGCCCTTGCACTTGGCGCGCGCGGCGTCGTCTGCAGACGTGCCAAAGAGGATTTCATCGAATGTCTGGTCGTCGTCGGTCGTGATTTCAGCCCCGCCTGGGGCATAGCGCGTGCGCGATCCGAGCCGCACCGTGTTCTTTGCACAGTCGATGGTCATGGCATGATATTCCTGCCAGGCGACCTCCTTGCCCTCATGCTTCACCTCGCCGGGCATGTAGACAAAGCGCATCCGGAATGTGGCGAGCGTATCCTCGCGCACGCCGGGCTCGCTTACGAAGACCGCAAACCGCTGTTCGACCTGGCCCACCTTGCGCCATGCCTGCAGGGTGGAATCGCCGCTCATCGATGCACACGCAGATGCGAGCGTGGCCCCCGCCAGCATACATGCCGTCAGCCGCCCGTTCACACTGTTCGCCACGCGCTCTTTCCGCACCATGCTCGCCATCTTGGGTGATTTGCCGTTCCCGAAAAGCTGACAGCAGCGTCAGCTGTAATCACAGATCCGGCTCAGCTTGTTGTCGCGCAGCTCGAACATGGTCGCTCCGCGTATCGACACATGCTCGCCCTGACGCACATGCTGGCCCAGCTCAGCGGCAGCGACGCCCGAGAACACCGTTTCGGCGGCCGCCCGCTGGCCATCCACCAGGATTGTGACGACTTCGTGCCGGCGCTCAGTGAAGGCACGGGTCGTGGCTTCGATCACTTCACGCATCTCGTCCTTGCCGCTCAGCCGGATCGATCCCCCCGGGTTTGAGATGGTCTCGAACACGACGTCGTCGGCGCAGCACTCCAGCATGCCGTCGACATCGTTCGCATTGTACCGCTCGACATAGCGGCGAACGAGGCTGGCGACGTCGGACATTCGGACTCCTGAGGGGCGCACAGTCGCACGAATCGATCCCGCATCCACTAGGCCTGCGGACTGATTTGAGGCAACTGGACCCAGCGTTTCTGACAAGGGCGGCAATACGCGCCGTCCACGCGACAGGCTAGTGCGGCAAACAAACCGCACAAATGTGACCATCAGACGACGGACGCCCCCCATATGGTGAGCGTCCACAAGGAGATTTCCATGGCCCTAAAGGTTGCAGTCCTCGGCGCTTCCGGCATGGTCGGTCGCGAG
>JBMOGP010000235.1:0-4769 GCA_049318285.1 Hyphomonadaceae bacterium | reverse complement strand
CTCCGGTGCGCTCGGCTGGGTCGGGTTCGTGTCCTTCGGCGCGATCTACTGCCTCGTCCCCTGGCTGTGGCGCCGCCAGCGTCTTTACTCGCTGGCGCTCGTCGAGTGGCACTTCTGGGTCGCCACGATCGGCATCGTCCTCTACATCACGTCGATGTGGGTGTCGGGCATCATGCAGGGCCTGATGTGGCGCGCCTACAATCAGTTCGGCTTCCTTGAATACTCTTTCATCGAAACTGTCAGCGCCAAGCACATTTCATACATCATCCGCGCCCTCGGCGGCGGGCTCTATCTGACCGGCGCGCTGATCATGGTCTACAACCTCGTGCGCACGGCGCGCGGCGACATACCCGCTGACGAGCGGCGCAGGTCAAGCGCCACGCCCGCCATTCAACCTGCCGAATAGAATAGGAGGCACGCATGGCGACGCGCCAGAGCAAGCTGTTCGACAAGCACAAGCTTTTCGAACGACACACATTCGTCCTCCTGCTGGGAATCCTGGTGGTGGTGGCGATTGGCGGCCTCATCGAAATCGTACCGCTGTTCTATCTCAAGAACACCATCGAGAAGGTCGAGGGTATGCGGCCCTATACGCCGCTCGAACTCGCCGGGCAGAACATCTATATCCGCGAGGGTTGCAATACCTGCCATTCCCAGATGATCCGCCCACTCCGCGACGAGGTCGAGCGTTATGGTCATTATTCACTCGCGGCCGAGAGCATGTACGACCACCCCTTCCAGTGGGGGTCCAAGCGCACCGGGCCCGATCTGGCGCGCGTCGGCGGCAAGTATTCCGACGATTGGCACCGGGATCACCTGATCGATCCCCGCGCGCTCGTGCCGGAGTCGATCATGCCGCCCTATGCCTTTCTGGCGGGTCGGGCGCTCGACATGTCGAGCATCCAGGGCCAGATGCGGACGTTGCAATTCCAAGGCGTGCCCTACACGACGCTGATGATCGACGAAGCCCTTGATAATGCCATGGCGCAGGCGGGCGGCGACTACGATGTTGAAGCCTTGCGCGAGTCCTACGACGGAATCGCGGGCAGGGATGGCACCGTGCCGGTCCGAAATTTCGATGGCGTTGACGGCGCCCCGACCGAGCTCGATGCGCTGATCGCCTACCTGCAGATGCTTGGCACGCTGGTTGACTTCAAGACCTACGAAGCCGGCGATCTCTCGAACCGGAGGTAGCCCACATGACCTACGAAGGCTGGTCGTCCTTCGCGCAGACCTGGGGAACGCTGTACTTTACGGCGGTCTTCTTATGCGCGCTGGCCTATGCGCTTTGGCCGCGCAACAGCAAGGGCTTCCGCCGGGCCGCACAACTCCCCATCACCGAAAAGGATAACGGCGATGACCGACCGCTCGCCTGAGATCGATCCGCACAGCCAGGTGGAGACAACCGGCCACGAGTGGGACGGCATCAAGGAGTTGAATAATCCGCTGCCGCGATGGTGGCTGTTCATCTTCTGGGGGACGATCGTTGTGGCGATCATCTACTGGGTTCTGATGCCGGCGTGGCCGGCGCCTCCGGGCATGCAGGGCAATACGCTTGGCGTGCTTGGCCAGTCAGATCGCGCAACCGTCGCCGCCGAGGTGTCACTGACTGCGAAAATGCGCGCCGAACTGGCTAGCCGCCTCTCTGCCGTCGATGCCAGCGCCATACTGCAGGACCATGACCTGAGCCAGCTGGCCCTCGGCCTTGGCGAAAGCGCATTCGGCGACAACTGCGCGACCTGTCACGGGGCGGGCGGACGCGGTGCCAAGGGCTATCCGCGACTGGCTGATGACATTTGGCTCTGGGGCGGCACGCTCACCGATATCGAAACCACGATCCGCCATGGCATCAGATCCGATGATCCAGATGCGCGCATAGCTGACATGCCCGCCTTTGGCCGTGACGAATTCCTTGCATCGGCCGAGATCAAGGATCTGGTGGAATTTGTCACCGCTATCTCGGGTCGAAAAGCGAATCTCGCCGCGGTAGATCGCGCCCGGCCGATCTTCCAGACGAACTGCGCGTCCTGTCATGGCGTCGATGCGCGTGGCGATCGCGCGCAGGGGGCTCCGAATCTCACTGATGCCGAATGGCTCTATGGCGGTGATCGCGACACTCTCCAGGCGACGATCTTCGGCGCGCGTCGGGGCGTGATGCCCGCATGGACGACGCGTTTCGATCCGGCGACGATCCGTGCGCTTGCAGTCTACGTTCACTCGCTTGGGGGCGGTGAATAGAATGGGCAAAGCCACGCTCATTGATCTTCGCGCGGAGCGTGGCGCGCACGGCGGGTCACTGACGCCGCGTCCGCCGGAGGGCGATGAACCGCAGGTTCTCTATGCGAAACGGAAGCAGATTTATCCGAAGCTGGTTTTCGGACGCGTCCGGTCCATAAAGTGGTTGCTGCTCTTCGTGACCCTCAGCCTCTATTACATCATTCCATGGATCCGCTGGGATCGCGGTTCCGGCGCGCCCGACCAGGCCGCACTTGCCGACTTTGCCGGTGGCAGGTTCTATTTCTTTGGCCTCGAGATCTGGCCGCAAGAGGTTTACTACATCACAGGGCTCCTGATCCTTGCGGCTGTGGGCCTGTTCCTCGCGACAGCGTTGTTTGGCCGCGTGTGGTGCGGTTACTTCTGTCCGCAGACAGTCTGGACCGACCTCTTCCTCGTCGTCGAGCGCTTCTTCGAGGGCGATCGCAACGCCCGGATGAAACTCGACAAGTTGCCGCTTTCCGCCAACAAGGTTGCGCGCAAGGCAGCCAAGCACGCCACGTGGCTGCTGGTCTCCTTCGCGACCGGCGGCGCCTTCATTCTGTACTGGCACGATGCGCCATCGCTCGCGCTGACGTTCTTTGCGGGCCAGGCGCCGATGACTGCCTACGTCTTCGCCGGCATGCTGACGCTCACCACCTATGCGCTGGCGGGCACCATGCGTGAGCAGGTCTGCACCTACATGTGCCCCTGGCCACGTATTCAGGGCGCGCTGGTCGACAAGGATACACTGACGATCACCTATCGCCATGAACGCGGTGAGCCGCGCGCTCCACACAAGAAAGGTGAAACCTGGGAGGGCCGGGGCGACTGCATCGATTGCCAGCAATGCGTTGTCGTCTGTCCGATGGGTATCGACATACGAGACGGCGCGCAGCTCGAATGCATTCAGTGTGGCCTGTGCATCGACGCGTGCACTGGCGTCATGAAGAAGATCGGCCGCCCGGAAAACCTGATCGACTACGACACGGACGAGAACGTCGCGCTGCGCTGCAACAAAAAGCCGGCAAAACCATTCCGCCCCCTTCGGGCGCGCACCATGCTCTACGTCGTCGTGTTCGCGCTGGCCGGATCGATCATGCTGTTCGGTCTCATGACTCGCTCGGACGTCGACATATCGGTGCTCAAGGATCGCGCCGTCCCCTATGTGAAGCTGGTCAGCGGCGACATTCGAAACGCCTATACACTCAAGGTCGCGAACAAGCAGCGGAACGTGCGGACGCTCGGCCTCGCAGTCGAAGGCCTCCCCGGCGCGAGGATCGAGATCATAGGCGAAGGCCTCATGTCGGGCGCAGCGCACGTCACCGCCGAGCCCGATGGCGTCGATCGCTATCGCGTGCTCGTCACTGCGCCGGCTGCCTCTGTCGCCTCGGGTGGGGCAACCGTCCGGTTTGTCCTGTCCGACGCCAGCGGCACGTCCAGCGTGGCGGCCCCCTTCGAAGGTCCGGAGACCTGATATGGCAACGAAACCGATACGCGGAATTCATGTCTTCTGGTGGATCGCGAGCTTCTTCGCCCTCGTGATTGCCACCAATACGTACTTTGTGGTGCGTGCGGTCGGTACCTTTCCCGGAGAGCAGGTCAAGAACTCCTACGTGCTCGGGCTCGACTACAACCATCAGCTCGCACGCCGCGAGGCCCAGTTGAAGCTCGGCTGGACCGCCGAAGCGGGCCTCGTCGGCGGCGAGGATCCGATGCTGCTGGTGCGCCTCGACTCTGATGCCGGCCCGGTGACAGGCCTGACTGTGGACGTCGACATGATCCTTCCGGGCAGGGGCGCCCAGACGCTGTCACTGACCGAGCGTGCCCCTGGGGAATACTCGGGAGCCGTTGTGCTGAATGGCGCCCGTCGCGCCGAGCTGGAGATCAGCGCCAGCAAGCCCGGTGCGGCGACGCCCGTGTTCGAGGCCACCAAGGTTCTGGAGGTGGTCTCATGATCGCGCGCGCTTCAGGCTGTCCCAGCGGGCTTGCGCCTGCCGCGCCCGTCGCCGTGATGCAGGATCCATCGGCTTTCGTGACGGAGGTCAAAGGCAGGCGCGCGCTCGACCTCATGCTTCGTGGCGCGAGCTGCGCCGGGTGCATAGCGAAGATCGAAACGGCGCTGATGCGCCTTCCCGGCATGCAGGTCGCGCGGCTGAATCTCTCGACCGGACGTATGCGCGCTGAATGGACGGGAGGACTCGCACCAAGAATGATCATCGAGGCCATTGTCAAACTCGGCTATGGCGCAGCCGCGGTTGATCCCGGTCAATCTGACGGCGCCATCTCGCGCCCCGAAAAAAGCCTGCTGATCGCCCTCACCGTAGCGGGCATCGCGACCGTTGGCGTGATGCTTATGTCGGAAGCGTTGTGGTTCGGCACGGACTTGCCGGCGGAGACCCGCACGCAGCTGCACTGGCTGTCTGCGTTTATCTCCATTCCCGCGACCCTGTTTTCGGGTCGCACATTCTTTCAATCCGCGTGGGCGGCCATCAGACGCTGGCAGCTCAGTATGG
>JBMOGP010000234.1:0-4772 GCA_049318285.1 Hyphomonadaceae bacterium | reverse complement strand
GACCTTCTTGCCCTTGCCGCGGCGTTGCGCCGGGATCCGCTCCTTGTCGCGATCGCGCTCTGCGCGCTGGCCCAAGGTAGAGGTTGCCATGGCGCCAGGCTTGCGCGGTCCGTTCTGAAGGGGGCGCCGGCGGACGTGTTCGAGGCGGCTCGGTTGGCTATGCCCCGCACGGTGGGAAACCACGAAGAATGACTTGCGCCTCCGTGAACTTCGACGGGTCGCGGAACTCTCCTCGTCCCCGAGCCCTGGACCATAAGTGGACAACTCCAGCTCAAAATGGCCTGAATCGCGGGGAATACGTCACTGGCAGTGCAATGCCTGCCGCTCTCGCACTCGGCGTAGAAACGAGGTACGTTTGGCCTTGATCGGAGGACGGGGTGTTTTCAATGCGGTTGCTTTATCTGCAGAACGGATCGAAACGAGAGACTGTGAGCGGGCTTGAACTACGCTTCGCGGCAGCCGGCTTCGATGTCGATTTCGTCTGGGCCTATGCCGACGAACAGCCGGATGACCTCGCACGATACCATGCCTGCTTCGTCTCTGGGTCACCGCATGGCGCATACGAGGATATCGGCTGGATCAACCGGCAACATGGATGGCTGCAGAAACTGGCGGCGCTGAACGTGCCCATGCTCGGCATATGCTTCGGCAGCCAGATCCTCGCCTCCGCACTCTGCGGTCGGGACCAGGTCTTCCGGCGCTCGACCTGCGAGGTTGGCTACATGGATCTTACCATGACTCCGGCCGCCCGGAGTGATGCGCTCGCCTGCCAGCTCGGAGAGAGCGTCCATATGTTCGTCTGGCATAATGACGAAGTCCGGGCCGGCCATCCCGATATGGTAATCCTCGCCCGCTCGCAGGATTGTCCGAACCACGTCTGGCGGCATGCTCGTCATCCGGCTTGGGGGATCCAGGGCCATCCCGAGGTGAGCGGGGCGCAGGCCGTCCAGTGGTTCGAGTCGAGCTGGGCGCGGCTCGAGGCCGACGGCGCTGATGTGGCCGCGCTGCAGCGTGCCGCGGTCGATGCCGCCGAGGCCGAAACGATGCTCGCTAATTTCATGCGGCTTGCTCTGACAGGAGAGCTGCGGGCGGCATGATGACTAAGTGGACAGAATCGGACGGCGCGTCGCCGTGGTTCGAGCGAAGCGAATATCAAGGCCGTCTGGCCCGATTGCAGGCGCAGATGCGAACGCAGGGCTTCGAGGGGCTGCTCGCCTTTCAGCCTGAAAGTGTGACTTGGCTGACTGGATTCTTCACCCGGGGTTATTCCACCTTCCAGTTCGCGTTTGTGCCAGCCAAGGGGGAGCCCTCCGTCTTCTGCCGCGACGTTGCGCGCTATTATCTCGACCGGACCTGTGTCTTTCCCGATCACGGCGTCTGGGCCGATGGCGAAGACCGCTTCGCCGCCGCAGCCGCCTTCCTTGGGCAGAGACTCAGTGGCGCGCGTCGGATTGCAACCGAACTCGATGCCTGGCAGATGACGGCGCAGCGCTATCTGTCGCTGAAATCGGCGTTGCCGGAGCTGGAACTCATTGACGCCGGCGGTCTGCTCGCCAAGCTGCGCCTCGTGAAGTCTCCGGCCGAGATCGCCCTGCAGAGGCAGGCGGCGCGCGCGGCGGAAGCAGGCATGCAGGCCGCACTCGATACGGCGCAGGCCGGCGTGAGCGAGCGCGAGGTCGCGGCCGCCATTGTGGCGGCGATGATCCGCGCAGGCAGCGACCACCCCGGGCCGGGCCCCCTGTCCTCGGGTGAGCGGGCATTGCATCTGCACGGCGGCTTCACCGACCGCGTGCTGCGCCGCGGCGATACATTGCAATGCGAGACTACGCCGGCCGTTAAGTACTATCACGCGCGCTTCATGCGCACGATCAAGATCGGAGCGGCGGAGCCCCCCGAGTTCGAGAAGATGGCGGCGATCATCGCGATCCAGGACGAGGCTCTCGCCGCCGTGCGACCAGGCATTCGGGCGAGCGTGCCGGACGCGATCTACCGCAACGGCATTCTTGGACAGGGGCTGCGCAAGGAATACACGAACAAGACCTTTTACTCCGTAGGACTGATGATGCCGCCTGTTGGCGGGGAGTCGCTCGAGGCTGCGCCGGGCGCTACCTGGACCTTCGAGCCGGGCATGGTGTTCCACACCTACGTGCTCGCCGACAGCTTCGGCTTCTCCGAGACCATCGTCGTCACGCAGGACGGCTACGAGCGGCTGACGCAATTCCCGCGGAAGCTGTTCGTCACGTCACGATAGCAAGCGCATGCGTATCGATCTCAACGCCGATCTCGGCGAAGGATTCGGACCCTGGACGATGGGCGACGACGCTTCGATGCTGGCGATCGTCACAAGCGCGAACGTCGCATGCGGCTTCCATGCCGGGGATCCGGTCACCATGTGCGCCACGGCTGAGCTCGCCAAGACGAAGGGCGTGTCGATCGGCGCACATCCAGGCTTCGCGGATCTTCGGAATTTCGGACGCCGCCGCGTTCCAGGGCTGACGGCGCGCGAGGTCGAGAACATCGTCGCCTACCAGACCGGCGCGATGCAGGCGATGGCGTCCCTCGCCGGCCATCCAATCACTCATGTGAAGACGCATGGCGCCATGGGCAACATGTGCGCGGAGAACGACGAGCTTGCCCTCGCCGTGGGGCGCGGCATCAAGGCGGTCGATCCGTCGCTCAGGTTTCTCGTCATGCCCGGTGCGGCGACAGAGCGGGCAGCCCAGGCACTGAACCTCGCGCATTTCCGCGAAATCTATGCCGACCGCACCTATGACGACGATTTCAACCTGACCGACCGGTCGAAGCCTGGCGCGGTGATCCATGACGCAGAATTCGCCACCCAGCATGTGATGGCCATGCTGGAGGATGGGGCGTTGCGCTCCGTCTCTGGCAAGCGGCTCAGGGTGGACATCGACTCGATCTGCGTCCATGGCGACACTCCCGGATCGGTGACGCTGGCCCGCAGGCTCCGCGCCGCGCTCGAGGCGCAGGGCGTTACCGTCAAGCCCTATGACGCCACCTGACCCGATTAATTGCCTGCCGTCACGCCGTCGATGAGACTGAGGCCGAGCAGGAGCTCTGTAGAAAGGGAACTGCCCGTTGGCACGAGGAACGACGGCATGCTTTCGAGCCACCGCCATCGGGCGTACGCCGCCGCGACTGCCTCCTTCCGCGATACGATCAAGAACCGCAGTGTGCTAGCAAGCGGCATCTGCGCGAAGCGATCAAGATCGGTAAGGATGATCTTTGCGATCTTCCGATAGCCGCCCGTTGTCTGCCTGTCGCCCGTGAAGACAGTGAGCGTGGCGTCGCCAGGGCTCTGGATCGCCCCCTTGGCGATGCCGTCGGAGACGATGTTGAACTCCTGCTCGGGTGTGATGAGCCGGCCGTCCAGTCGAACTCCCATGCGGTCCGCATGAGGGCTGATCGTAAAGACACTCGCGGCGAGGAGCGCCAGGACTTAAGCGCCCACGTGATCCGCCTGAGGCCCCGGCATGATGTGGATAGCCGCAACCTCCCGCGATTTTGCCGTGGGCAGCAGATCCCCTGCGGCGAGCGACAACGTCGCCGAACTCGACGGTGACCGCACCGTCGCCGCAGGCGAGCATGGGACGATCCTGCGGGGGCTTGCTCTGGTCCGGCATGGTTCGGGCAGAGCTGCGGATCGCCCCGCGCTCATCCAGCGCCGCGACGACGCGGTGCGCGATCTCCACGGCCGTCCGGTCGAGCGCGGCGCGGGTGCTTCCGCCGACATGCGGCGTCAGGATGAGGTTGGGCGCATCCAGCAGCGGGCTATCCCCCGGCAGGGGCTCGACCGTGGTCACGTCGAGCGCGGCCGCCCCGAGCCTGCCATCGCCGAGGGCCGCCGCGAGGGCGGCCTCATCCACGAGCGAGCCGCGCGCCGTGTTAACGAGCAGGACGCCAGGCTTCATCCGGCCGAACTCCCGCGCGCCGAGCAGCACGCCCCTGCCGCCCGAAGCATGCAGCGAGACGATATCCGCTTCCGCCAGGAGCGCATCGAGATCGCCGACCTTCCGGACGCCGGCCCGTGCCATCTCCTCGACGCTGAAAGTCCAAGAGAAGCCCACGACCTCCATGCCGAAGGCCCGCGCGAGCGGCGCGAGATCGCGGGCCACATGGCCGAAGCCGACGAGCCCAAGCGTGCGGCCATGGAGCTCGAGAAAATCGCCCCGCGCCCGGAAGCCGTCGTCGGCTGCGCGCACGGCGCGATCCGCCGCCACGATGTCGCGCGCGGTCGCGAGAATAAGCCCGATTGTCAGTTCGGCGACCGAGCGAGCGTTGGTGCCAGGGGTGTTGAGGATCGCGATGCCGCGCGCTTCAGCCGCGGCCCTGTCGATCGCGTCGGTTCCCGCCCCATGGCTGCCTATGACAAGCAAACGCGGCGCCGAGGTGATGGCTGCGGCGGGAAAGCCGGCGTTGCGTGTGATGACGGCCAAGGCCGTGGAAAGCGCCGGAGCCATCGCCACGAAGTCGGGCCGCGGCGCCAGATGCAGCCGCAATCCGGCCGCGCGAAGAATGGCAATTCCCGCTTCGGCGATCGGCTGAACAACGACGCAATTCGGCGGCGCTTCAGCCACGGAGATCGTTGAGGCAGAAGCGCATAAGGATTCCAGCCGCCATAGCGAAATCGGCGAGCGACATTGCTTCCGCCGGGTTATGGCTGCCGTTGGCGTTGCGAATGAACAGCATGCCGGTCGGAACGCCCTGGGCGGCGAAGACTGCGGCGTCATGGCCTGCGCCGCAGGGCAGCA